>JBBIHO010000031.1:0-4076 GCA_037446935.1 Caldifarciminota bacterium
AGCTACTATAATGCACTATATAGACGAATTTCCACAACAAAATGGACACTACCATAAGAGCAAAGAAAAGGGTAATTGAAGGGGTAATTTTTGGTCTAATTTGTCGCCTAATTGGCGGAGTGATTTTTTGTCCAATTTGTGGTCCAGTCAAAGGTCCAATTTAACCGTTGCCATTGACAAGGTAGAGATTTTGTTATATACTTAACTTTTATGTTTCTTATTCTCTCGGCTCTTCTTATCTTTCTCCTTTTTGGGATAAGGGAATACCAACGCCACAAGAACGCCCTTTCAAGGCTTAAAATTCGGATTCAGGTTAACGGCACCCGGGGCAAATCTTCGGTAACGAGGCTGATTGCTTCTGGTCTGCGCGGCGGCGGATTGAATATCGTCTCCAAGACGACCGGCACAACACCCCGTTTTCAGATTGATAACGAAAGGGAATTTCCAATAAGAAGGCTCGGGACGCCAAATATTATTGAGGAGGTGAGAATTGTCCGGGAGGCAGTGAAGCGAAACCCTGATGGCTTGGTTATTGAATGTATGGCACTCATTCCCGAATATCAAAGGATGGAAAGGGAGAAATTAATCAAACCAACGATTGGGGTCATAACTAATGTGCGGGCTGACCATCTGGATGTGATGGGACCAAGGCTTTTAGATGTTGCCTATGCGCTCTCCAATACCATACCCAGAAATGGTTATTTCTTTACTACGGAAAGTAGATACTTCTCGGTATTTGAAGAGCGGGCAAAGAAGATGGGGACAAAGGTTCGGCTCGTCTCACCAGAAGAGGTGAGAGATGAGGAGATGGTAGGTTTTAAGTATTTTGAGCATAAGGAGAATGTTGCCTTAGCCTTAGCGGTTTGTGAACATTTGGGGGTGAAGAGAGAGGATGCACTCTCCGGAATGAAGAGTGCGCGCCCTGACCCAGGGGTTCTCCGCTCTTATAAAATAAGGGAAGGGGAAAAGGAGTTGCGGTTTGTCAATGCCCTGGCGGCAAATGACCCGGATTCCACCCAGAAGATTGCCGAGACGGTCTTCACGCTGACGCGAACGAGAGAGCAGAAGATTCTCCTTGTTAATCTCAGGGCGGATAGGCAGGATCGCTCAAAGCAGTTGGGTGAGATTGCCAGCCAATTTCCTGTTGACTACTTTGTGCTCACAGGTAGGGTGAGTCTCCCTTTTATTCGCGCGGCAAGAAAGGTAGGGGTAAAAGAGGATAGAATAGTGAACTTAGAAGGTATGCCATATTCGGTTGTCTATGAGAAGGTCTTCTCCTTAATTGAAAAGAAGGGAATCGTATTGGCAGTAGGCAATATTGTTGGCTACGGTGGTGAGTTGGTCAACTATTTCGCCTCCCGGGGTGAGGAGGAGACGCCCGATGCTGATTGAAGGGATTGGATTGGGAATGTTTGCCAGTTTTTTCTTTTCCGAGACATTGGGTCTGGCGGCAGGAGGGATTGTTGTCCCAGGCTATTTCGCCTTAACCCTCCACCATCCCTTTCGGGTCCTCTCAACGGTCCTTTTAGGAATTGGCGTTTATTCTATTGTCCGGCTCGTCTCTTCCTTTATGATTCTTTATGGTCGGAGACTCTTCCTCTTCTGTGTGGTCTCTGGATACCTCTTGGGTTATTTGACAAAGGTCTTTCCGGCGATTCCCTTTAAGACAACAGAGATTGGGATTGAGACGATTGGTTATGTTATTCCCGGTCTTTTAGCATACTGGATTCAGAGGCAAGGGATTGTGGAAACCCTCTCTACCCTTTGTGTCGTAGCGGTTCTGGTGCGGATGATATTGATTATTCTCAGTGGCGGGGTTCTTTTGCCTTGAAAAAATAAGGGATATGCGAAGGAGATACGGTAAGGTAGGGAAAACGACCCTCATTCTCTTCGGCTTATTCTCTTTAATTCTATTTCTCTTGGAGACCGGGACAATCCGCGTGGTTCGCACAAAATATTATGAGGAGAAGATAGAAGCAGTTCGGCTTACCGAGAGGTGTTTTGCCGTTCTCAAAGAGGAGAAGAGCAAGATGGGGATTAAGATTGATTCGGTAAACGACCCGGGAATCTCTGGTCTCGTAGGTGATGCCAACTCGCCAATCACCGTTGGCAGAGAAGAGTTGACGGAGGTTCTCTTAACCACCTCTCCTTCCTTCGCCGCTCTATTTGTTGATGTGCTACGAAGGGAAGGTTTAAAGGAAGGGGAGACGGTTAATGTTTGCCTTGATGGTTCATTCTTAGGACTTAATGTATCATTTTTTGCGGCGGCGCAGATTTTAGGACTCACCCCTTTTGTGACCGGTTCTTTAACCAGTTCCTCCTGGGGTGCCAACCATCCGATGTTTACTTGGTTGGATTGCGAGCGGGTCTTAAATGAGAGGGGACTTTTTAACTCTTTTGCGAGGCAGGAGATGAGGTTTTTCTCCCTTGGCGGAGAGGATGATGGGGGATTGGGAATCTCATCATTTGGCAGGGAACTCTTATTAGAGGCATTAAAGCGGAATCCGGTCTCGTTGTTAGAAGGGGAAGCGATTCCGAAGAAGAAAGCCTCCCTCTATCCGAAAAGCGGAAAGGTCTTCCTTAATATTGGGAATTCACCATCGGCATCTTTCTTGATTGATAGGATGAAGCAGGAGAGAAAGAAGGTTCTTGACTTCTCTTCACCGGCAAAGGTGATTGCACGGATGGGGATTAGTCAGGAGGATTTATTTCTGCCGATTGGCAAGGGAAGGATTTATGAGGAGAGGCGATATGGGGTCTGGTCTGCGGTCTTATTTTCTTTCCTGATTTTAATTGCCCTCTTTTTTGTGATCAGGTATGATATTGAATATTATCTTTTGCCCAAAAAGAGGCGAGAGGAGAAAAAGATTGAGGAGGCGATATGAGAATAGGGGTTAGGTGTTTGGTGTTAGGTGTGGTGCTGGCCCTTGAGATGCCCGGAGTTGCGGGAAGTTTGGAAGTAAAAGGAAAGGGAGGAGAGATCAAATTGAAGGTGGTGAAGGTAGTGGAAGAGAAGTATTACCTTTTGACCAAAAACCAACCGATAGATATTACCATCCAGGGGCCGGTCACCTTAAAGGGAGAGACACGGGTGTTATTGGCAGATACCGCAAAGAAGGCAAATTATAGCCTCGTCTTAGAGACCGAAGAGGGGGAGAGGTTTTATTCTTTTGAAACAGAGATTTCTAAGACCAGAGACGAGAAGGGAAGGCGATACGGGAAGATAAAGAGCCTCAATCTTTCGGTGCCACAAGGATTGCATCACTTCCGATTATCTCTCTTCTCATCACCAAAAGAGACCTGTGCGGTGAGGTTTATTTTGGAGAGATGGCGATGGGAAGAGAGAATACCAGCGGTTTATAAGGGTGAGGTTTCTATTATCAAAGGTGGCGAGAGGTTTTTATATTATAAAACACCAGTGCAGATAAAGGTAGAGGATGGGAATTATAAATTTCTCGTCCGTCTCCTCGGCTTGGTGCCGTCCTCCGAAAGCGGAGAGATAAATCAACAAGAGACCGTAACGGTGGTGCTCCTCTCCCAGGGGAGAGAGATTGCCCGAAAGACGGTGGTGGTGGAGAGAAGTCCGAGGGTAAAGAGTTCCTCTGGTGCTGGGGTATCAACCGTTAAGGCAATTGTGATGGAGTTGAAAAAGGGAGAGTATACTCTTGATGTGAGAGCCCCCGGCAGAGAGGGAATTGTGAAGATTTATCGGGCGCTTGTCGCTCCCACACGGCGTGAATGGCAGAAGGAGGGAAGGTGATGAGAAGGGATTTGGTCCGGCATTTAGTGCTTTGTCTATCTTTCATCTATCCTCTGACATCTTGCGGCGCTTCCTTTGGAATCAGTGCGGTTGATTGCCGCCTTATTTATGATTCCAATCCATTCCTTTTAAGTTCGCAACAGATTGAGGAGTTTTTAAGCGGGGGCGATTTTGGCATTAAGACCTATGATGATTTGTCTCTCCGCATCGGGATTCACTCGCAAGTATTAAGGGTTGGCGAATTTCGTTTTAATGGCATTCTCACCTCCAACCTCTATTTCTTAAACCCCGAAAAGAGTTTTGGGAAGATAGGCTT
>JBBIHO010000031.1:4086-8956 GCA_037446935.1 Caldifarciminota bacterium
AAAGATATCTCGGTATGATAAAAAGATACGGCTATCTTATGTATGAGTTTATCCCTTATTACCTCATCCGTCCGGGACTCTTGTATAATTCGTGCAATCTGGAGGGTGGTTTGTCTTTAAGTCGCATTATTCTTTTTGCTTCCTCAGGAAGAGAGGATTATGCACCCCCGAAAGATTTCTATGATACGAGGATGTATTCTTTTGGGGTTAAGTTAAATGCGGGAAGCGCTACCTTAAAGGTTGCAGAGGAGATAGCCCGCACCAAGAGACTCCCTGACTCACCGGATATCTCCTATAATGCATTTCGGTTAGAAGGGGGAGTGGGATTTACCACTCACAGCCTGCGGAAGCGCCAATCACCCGGAAAGATGGTTTTTGAGGTTTCGGGTGAGGTGAGGGATTTTACAACCGAGTTAGATACCCTCCATTCTAAGAGAAGGGATTACCTCGGTTCTTTTGCCTTCCTTCTCTCTCTGCCCTTAGGGAAGAGGGAGGAGGGTTATTTTGGTTATGAATATAAAATTCGGGAGACGAATGCGCCTGTTCACTATATAAGCGAAATAAAAGATTACCAACGGGATAGGATAAATATCGGAATAAAGGTTAAGAGATGAAACCTCTGTTAGTGCTAACCGCATACCTCACACCCGGAGAGGTGAGAGGGAAGATGGTCTTTTGGTTTTTGGTTTTTGGTTTATTTCTTTACTGCGGATATCCGAAGAGACTCCCGCCGCCTGTGGAATCGGTTTCACCAGCCGGAGATACCCTCCGGGATAATAATGTCACCCTGGTCTGGCTTGCCGGAGATTTTATCCAATTCGCGGTTGAGATTGGTGAGGATGCGAAGTTCAAAAAACTCGTTTATGAGGATACGACAATTACCGATACGACAATCTCAGTCTTTCTTTCCCAAGGGGTATACTATTACCGGATCAAAGGAAAGGAAAGGAGTGGCGGATGGGGTGAGTGGTCAGATGAGAAGTCATTCGTTGTTGAGATTCTAACCCAGGTGGGTGAGATTCGGCTAAACGGTTATCCGAATGATATTTTGGTGGTGGAGAATGAGGGAGAAGGTCGCTTCGCCTTTGTTGCCGGGGGACAGGCGGGGTTAGAGGTGATAGATGTGAGTGATGTGGGAGATCCGAGGAAGGTAGCGGAATATTCGGATGGGATGAATGATTTATGGGGTGTGAAGGTGAGTGAAGACGGATATGCCTACCTATCCTATGGGAAAAAGGAACTTTTGATTCTTGATATTTCTGATCTTACGGATACTATCTTTCCGGTTGGTTCTAATGAATATTCGGTTGCCTTCGGTTATGATTTGGAGGTTGATGAAGGGCGCGAGTTGGTCTATTGTGCGGCGCGGGAGCAGTTCATCACCTTTGATGTGCAAGACCCGGCTTATCCTTATGATTATAAGAAGGAGAATTTTCCGGCGGTCCGGGGGATTTGCCTTAACGATAATTATCTCTATCTGGCTTGTGAACAGTTAGGGGTCGCGCTTTATGAGACTACCGATTCCTTTCCGATTCGCATAGGCTATATTGATACACCCCATAATGCGCGGGATTTATTCGTTATGGATTCCTTACTCTTCGTTGCGGATGGCAGGGCATTGACAATAGTTTCGGTAAGGGATAAGACCTCTCCTTATGTGGTTGCTTCTATTCCGGTTGATGGCTATACGCAAAAGGTCTTTGTGAGTAATGAGGGCTACCTGTTTTTAGCATGCGGGAGTGGGGGGCTTTTGGTCTATGATTGTTCCTCCCTGCCTCCGAGGGTGATGGCGAGGTGTGCGGTGCCATATGCGCGGTCTCTCTTCTATAAAGACGGGTTTCTATACTTAGGCGAGCGGGATAGAGGGCTTATGATTTATAAGATGGTTGTAAAGAGGCAATGATTCTCATCTCTTTATTCTTAGTCGGCTCGCTAGGTAAGTTACTGGTTATCACCCCGGACGATTTCTATAATAATATCCAGAGCCTTGTCCAATGGAAGAGGGAGAAGGGTTATTTTGTTGAGGTGGCTCGCCTTTCTGAGATTGGCTCAACCGCACCCCAGATAAAGAGTTATATCGAATCAAGGTATGATTCCTCTGGATTAAAATATTGCCTTCTGGTCGGTGCCATCAATAAGATTCCCTCTTTTGACCTTCCCGGTCCACCGTCCGGTGTTACTGACTACCTTTATGGTTGTTTTGATGACGATTTATTCCAGGAGGTTATTATCAGTCGGCTTCCGGCATCATCGGTCGCGGAGTTGGATTGCATAGTAGCAAAGATTCTCTCTTATGAGAAGGACCCTTATTTAGGAGATACCCTCTGGTTTAAGCGGGCATTGGCGGTGGCGACCAGTTATGTTGGCGGGAGCGGGACACCGGCGCTAACCGCCTTAGAGACGAAGCGCTGGCTGGCGGGATTATTGATGAGTAAGGGATATGAGCGGGTTGATACCATCTTCCATCCACCGAACCTAACTGGTGAGTCAATCGCCGCTGTGGTGAATCGTGGGGTCTTATATGTAAACGGTCGGGGCTGGGGAAATTCCGACGGTTGGGAGTATCCGAGGTTTGATAGAAATGATGTCTCTAATCTCACAAACGGGTACCGATTACCAGTGATAACGAGTTTCTACTGTGCGACCGGGAATTTCAATCGCAACCCTTGTTTTGGTGAGGTCTGGCTACGCGCCGGGACACCATCACTGCCAAAGGGTGGGGTCCTATTCTTCGGACCTTCCTATACCACCACCTCCACCCGCTGGAATAACTTTCTTGATGCTGCGGTCTATTCGGCAATCTTTGAAAAGGGTCTCACTACCGCCGGCGATGTCTTCTTAGATGCAAAGATTGAGATGAGCAAAAATTTTCCCCTCCCCTCTGATTCCCTTGACTTACGGATTCATATCCAGACCTATAATATCCTTGGGGACCCAACCCTCTCCTTCTGGCGAGGTTGCCCAAAGAGATTCTCCTGCCAGTATCCGACAAGTCTTGCGGTCGGCTCCCAGAGGGTTTTGGTCTCGGTGCCGGGGGTAGAATCCTGTTTGGTATCGTTCTATAAGGAATCAGATTGTTCAGGTATCTCTTACACTGATAGGTATGGGAACGCTTATGTAGATCTCTGCCCGCGAGAAGAAGGGAATATCACCCTGACCGTGACGAAACGAGATTATCTCCCTTATCAAGTGACCTTACCAGTAGTTCTTTCTCCTGTCCACTGCGGATTTGCCGGTTATGAAATCTCCGCTCCTAATCCTGGGGAGAGAATTTTATATCTTGATGTGAAGAATTACGGAAGGGAGAGCGCCCGGGATGTGTCAGGGAAGATAAGGAGTGAGAGTGAGAAGGTGCGGGTTTTAGACTCGGTTGCCTTCTTTGGCGATATTGAACCTGGCACCTCTGTTCGCTCTGGACCACTAAGGGTTGAGATTAGTCCAACCGCACTTGATAAGGAATCGCTCTCCTTCTCCCTTTACCTTTTGGAGAGGAGTCGGACTTTTAACTCTGGGTTTAAGTTAGAAGTGAGATGGAGCGATTTCTCTTTTGTTGGGGTGAGGGTGGATGATGGGAATAACCAAATCTTAGAACCGGGGGAGGAGGCGAATTTATATGTGAGGATAAAAAATATCGGTCGTGTTGGGCGGTCTGCAGTTGCCAGCAGTTTAAGGCTTCTCTCATCGGCTGGAATCTTAATTGACACCGCTGGTTTTTATGGCGAAATGGCACCCAGTGAGGAGAAGGAGAATCTTGACCCGTTTCGGATAAGACTTTCGCCGGAATTTTCTTCTAACCGAGCCCTTCACTTTCAAATTCTGCTGCATGAGGCGGGCGAGGTCTGCCAGAGAATTAACTTCTCAATCCAACCAGGACCATATGAAGCGAAAAGACCATTAGGACCTTCCCTCTATGGCTACTATGCTTATGATGATATTGATACAATAGTTCCACAAAGACCGGTATATTCCTGGGTTGAGATTGACCCGAGATTCGGTGGCATGGGAACTCGTCTTTCCCTTGGTGATGATGGGATAAGGAGTCTTCCCCTTCCTTTCACCTTTACCCACTTTGGCAGGGAATATAACACAATCAGTATCTCAGCAAATGGCTACGCTGTGCTCGGCACAAGCAATTATAAGAGTCCATACAACTGGAATATCCCTTCGCCATTTTCGCCTTCAAATCTACTGGCAGTCTTCTGGGATGACCTCCACCCGGATACCGGGAGTTCAAGTGGGGTCTATTACTGGGGAGATACGAGTAATCACCGATTCATTATCCAGTGGTCAAGAGTCCACCATGTCCACGGATTTAGAAACCCCAACCTTGGGGAATTGCAAACATTCCAACTCATCCTCTTTGACCCGGAATATTACCCCACAAGAACCGGTGATGGAGAGATTATAATGCAGTATTACTTCTGTCAGAATGACGATTCCCTCTCCGGAAACTGCCATAACTACGCAACCGTCGGGATAACCGGAGAAAGTGACGGTCTCCTTTTTACTTATGCTAATCAATACCCAGGAGGGGCTTTTGTCTTAGGACCAGAAAGGGCGATTAAATGGACGACCAATCCACCAGATACATTTAGCGGACTTCTCCTACCAAAAGGACCTCTTAATAAGAGGGAGATTTCCTACCCAACGATAATGAAGAAGAGAGACCTCCTCGCTATTTCCTCACAGAGTCAATTAAGAATCTATGATTGCTTAGGTAGGCTCCTCTTCTCAGAAAGAGAGGCTAAGGCAGAGATGCGGAGATTGGGAACCGGCATCTACTTCATAGGAACCGGGGAGGGGATAAGAAAGTTTATCGTTTTGAAATGAAAAGGAGGGATTATGAAAATAATTAGTTTGTTGGCGGGAT
>JBBIHO010000031.1:8986-11732 GCA_037446935.1 Caldifarciminota bacterium
CGAGACCTTTGGGCAGGAATATCCAGTCTTTCACGGCTGCGCAATTTCTGAGAGTGGCTATATGTGGATTGTCGAAAAAGAGAGTTCCCATGCCTTCGCCTCCTGGGATGGAGGGGCGAACTGGCAGGATTTGGGAAGGCCGGTGGGAACTTATCGCCTCCTTTATGATGTCTTCTTCTTAAACGATTCCCTTGGCTGGATTGCCGGGGATGGCGGATTTATCTTTCACACAACCGACTACGGATTTTCCTGGAGAATCCAGAATCAGGGTGGGACAAAATTTGCCCAGAGGATATTCATGCTCAATTCTCAGTTCGGCTGGGTTGCATCCGGTGAGGCGATAATCCTCAAGACCACCAATGGCGGGGAAGAGTGGGAGCAGATAATCCTTCCCTCACCGCCATTTCCTGCGGATACCGTTGACTTCTATGGCGTTTCATTTGTTGATTCCCTTACCGGATGGGCGGTTGCCGGAAGATATCCGATTGGCGATACCTTCATCAATGGCCAGGGGTATATTGCGAAGACAGAGGACGGCGGAAGAGACTGGATACTTCTGCGTCGGGATACGATATATGACTTCTTTGACTGCCACTTTATAAATCCCCTTGAAGGTTGGGTGGTTGGTGGCAATGACCAGACATACGAGCCCTGCGTCTTCCATACTACTGATGGTGGCTTAAACTGGGAAAGGCAGGAATTAAGAGGAGGTTTTTACCTCCGTGCCTGCCATTTTATTGAAAGGAAGGGTTGGGCGGTAGGAATGTTTGGGACAATTCTCCATACGACCGATGGCGGGGAAAATTGGGTTGTCCAGCGGACAGGGGGTTCTGGCACATTATTTGATGTAGAATTTAAAGATACCCTTTATGGAATTGCATCTGGCACAGAAATTGCTTTATATACCACGGATGGCGGCAGGAATTGGATACAGTCATATGTTGGTATTGTGGAAGAGCGGCAACCATTGGAGACACACCGTGGCGGGCAGGTATGGCGGAAGGTGCCGCCTACTGTGGACGATATGGTTAAGAGCGGAAGGCTCTCAATATATGATGCGACAGGCAAAAGATGCGCAACAATTAAACAGGGCGTCTATTTTATTAAAAATCAAGGAGATGAAATGAAGAAGATTTTACGATTAAGATAGGAGGAAGATATGAGGTCAATCCTCTTTTTGATTCTCTTTGCCTTAAATTTCTCTTTCACTCAAGAAGGGGCACGCTATCTTATAATCACTCATGATAATTTCTATGAGATTGTGCAACCCCTTGCACGATGGAAGCATAAAAAGGGGATGATGTGTAAGGTAACCCGACTTTCCGAGATTGGGAATAATGCGCAAGCGATCAAAAATTATATAGTCCAAGCTTATAATTCCTGGCCTATTAGACCGGAATATCTCCTTTTGGTCGGTTCGCCCTATCTTTTGACCAGTTATTTCTATAGCGCAGGTCACCAGACTCGGTTATATACCGATAATTATTATGGGGATGTTTCGGGCGATTATCGGGTAGAGATTCCTTATGGGAGGCTTCCCTGTCGGACTGCGAGGCAGTGCAGTGTGATGGTGAATAAGATTCTCTCCTATGAGAAGGGTCCAACCTCTATGGACTCCCTATGGATGGTGAAGGGGGTGGGAATTGTTAATGAAGATAACTCTTCGGATGATACTATCTATTGGAATAATGTCCGGTTTGCCGCGAGGCTTATGGGCGATGCCGGTTTTGTGGTAGTTGACACCTTCTCCCGACTTCGGGGTCATTCCGCAAGTGATGTGATTAATGCAGTAAACGACGGCAGGGGCATCGTTTTATACCGAGGGAATGGGGTCGGAAACTGGTACACACCTTTTAATGTGAATGTGAGTTCAGTGAATAACGGGACAAAACTACCAATTATTGCCTCAATAACCTGCCAGACCCTCACCCTCAGTCCACTGGAGTCAATGGTTGGGGATGCCTGGCTTAAAGTGGGGACTCCTTCTTCACTGAAAGGGGCGGTCGCATTTTTCGGAAATACCCATTCCGGGACCAATCTCGCACCAATCCGGGGTGCTTGCACCCGAGGATTTTTCAGGACCCTATTTTCTAATAACTATCAGTTAGGGAAGGCGGTTCTTTCAGCAAAGGAGAGTATCTTTGTCCGGTTTGGCAATCAACTTGAATACTACGGATTCAACCTCCTCGGGGACCCGGAGTTGAATGTCTTAACCAGCACGCCAAAAAGGCTCTCCGTCAGTTATCCGGAGACGATTTTCGTGGGGAATCAAGACATCACAATCACTGTTGAAAAACTCGGAATTCGGCTCCCTAATGCCCTAGTCTGCTTATGGAAGGGTAGCGAAGTCTATAAGTATGGTTATACCAATTCTTCGGGTGAAGTGACATTTAATATAAATCCGCTCACCTCCGGAGAGATTCTCCTCACAGTGACTGCTCAGAACTCTCTTCCCTTTGAGGGGGAAATTATCTGCGTTCTCCCTTCGGGCATCTCCGATGAGGGACGGAGTGACGACTTCGGCTTGGCGCCATTCTCCGAAAGCGGCTTGTTAGAAGACCCTTTGCCCAATCCTTTCCGGAATAAGTTATTCATATCTTATAACCTCCCAGAACGAGACTTTGTGAGGATTGGAGTCTATGATTCAAAAGGTCGGCTCGTTAAAGAACTACTGGCCGAGAGAAGAGAGAAGGGCAGATATAATCTACTATGGGATGGGCGGGATGAGAGAGGAGACCTCGCCCGG
>JBBIHO010000032.1:0-11504 GCA_037446935.1 Caldifarciminota bacterium
TCACGATAACAATAATCCCGGTGCCTTCTGGCCAAGACCTCTGCGGAATTTTTATATCTTTGGTGGTGGTCTCTGGATTGGCTGTATAGATAATGACGATACCCTTGTAACCACCGCCTATGATCCGAATTCCGCCTCTTCGGAAATGATTCCGACCCTATGCCGTTATTGGCGCGGTGGCTATAGAGACTCCTTAGACCGGATTTATAAATACCCTCTTGACTGGCCACCACCCAGAAATAGATTTCCAATGGCACCAATAAATCCCCTATCAGAAGAGGACCTATGGTGTTGTTTCAGCGATTCCGACCCAAGTTATCATTTGCCGCCAGGCAGACCAATTGGGGTTGATTGCGCCTTAACCGCCTATGCCTTTTCTGACTCTATCGCCCGTGACTTCTTCTTTCTAAAATATGAAATTTTCAACCATAACCGGTATCCGATAGAAGATGCCTATTTTGGAATCGTTCTTGACGGTGATATCGGTAACTACTCTGATGACTGTGGAGGATGGTTAGGGCGGATAAAGACCGGCTTCATCTGTGACTACGACAATAGAGAGAATCCCGGTCCCCTTTGGGAGAGGGGAACTCCTGGGGCAGTTGCGATGAGACTTCTCGCCTCCCAGCCCCCCTGTAGTCTTTCCGCCTTCCGGTTATATTCCATTGAAGACGACCCAAGAGATGATAGGGAGAGGTATCACTTTATGACTACCTTTGACACCACCGAAAGAGAGGTGGGCGATATGCGAATGCTTCTTTCCGCCGGTCCATTTAACCTCTTGCCCGATTCCTCTGCCAAATTCTATTTTGCGATAATTGCGGCAAGGTATGGCGAAGAGGGGGAACCGCCACCGAACCGAGATACAACCGACCTCATCCTGGCATCCAATTCCGCGGAAAGGGTCTTCCGGGAAAGATTGGGAATAAAAGAAGATTCCAAATCCCGTCTCCCAAGTTCCTGGTTCCACTTCTATCCCAACCCTTGCCATTCCACCCTCTTTTTTACTTCTCTGGAAAATGAAGAGATAAAGATAAGAATCTACAACATAGACGGCAAATTGGTAAAGACCATCTATGGCAAGAATGAACTATCCTGGGATGGGAGAGATGAAAGGGGTAAGAAATTAACACCTGGTATCTATTTCCTAAGAGTTACCGGAAAAAAAGAAACCAGAATTGAGAAAGTTCTCTTCATCCGTTAATTAAAAAGGAAAAGGATTTAGAGTTCTATCCGCTGGTGGCGGATTTATTACCTTATAAGCCAAATGTCTTCCAATTTCCTACCCAATCATCTTTCATTACAAAAGGCTTTTCCCGCTATTGACATATTAGAAATCTTATGTTAAACTTGAGTGTGAAGATAGGCATACCAAGAGCCCTTCTCTATTACCGTTACGGTAAATTCTGGGAGGTATTTTTCAAAAATTTAGGCATTGAAACTCGCCTCTCACCCGAGACCAATAAGGAGATATTAGAAGATGGGGTAAAACATATCTCCTCTGAGGTCTGTTTACCAATTAAAATCCTTATTGGTCATATCAGAAGTTTTGATGATATAGACAAAATATTTCTGCCCCGATTTGTATTCCTTAGAGAGCACCTCTTTGCCTGCCCGAAGATGATCGGCATCCCGGATATTGCCCGTTTTGTCACCCGATACCCGGTCTTAAGCCCGAAGATAAAAGATAACCTCTTCCTCGCCCATTTTCTAATGGGGATTCGGCTCACAAAAGACCCTGTGAAATCCCTCCGGGCATATATAAAAGCCCGCCCCCATCTTAACTTCCCCTCCGCACCACCGGAATTCCCTCCGGATAGAAAAAAGATTGGAATTATCAGCCACTTCTACAATCTAAAAGATGACTACTTAGGTAAAGAGATATACCGCTTCTTTCAGAAGAATGACTTTCTAATCTACACAAAAGATGAACTACCCCTGAGAATCCTCGCATCAAAAGAGGGATTTGTCAGAAATATCAAATGGGTATTTGAACGCGAACTCTATAATGCCTTCCGTTTCTATCTAAATAAATTGGACGGCTTCTGTTTCATATTCTCCTTCGGCTGCGGACCGGACTCTTTAATCGGCGAGATTATGGAGAGGGAGGCGAAAGAGAAAGATATCCCATTCCTAAAGTTGATAATTGACGAGCATACCGGTCGGGCAGGAATTATCACCCGCCTTGAGGCATTCGTGGAGTTATTAAAAAGGCGAGATACCGCTTCCCCGGGAATGGGGAAATAAAAAGCTCTCTCTTGACATAAGATATGTTATAAGAGGAGGATTTATGAAGGTAGTGAAATTTTTGTTGCTCTTGCTATTCATTGGCTTTTTGTTTAGCGGGAGGGCAGAGATTTATCTTTGGGAATTCTTCGAGGATGAATTCGGACTCTCTCCTTTATGGACAATCAATACTGCCGATGGCGGGATGGTTAAATTAGATAAGGAAGATACCCTCTTTCTTCACTCCCCGTATTCTTGGGGTTTTCAGGCACTCCACGGGAGAACAAGTCTTAACATAATTGACACTAATGCCTCCTCTTTTGCTCTAATTAAACGCGAATTCCCACAATTTTCCGAAAATGAATATTTAGTGGAATTTTACTTTCTTGTAAATAAAAGAGATCTTCCCATATGTAGTTTAACGCTTTACAAACCACGACGCGGCGATGGTTTAGCGGATATTAATGTCGGCATCCAAGAAAGGTTTGATTCTTCCGGGCAGAGATATTGGCGGTTAAGGATTCAAAGTGCATCTGGTTATCATTATTTTGTAATAGCCGAAACTTTGATGCAATGGTGCAAATTTCAAATCCACAAGCAAAGAGATGGTTATATTGCCCTCTGGATAAAAGGCGAGTCACTGCCTTATAGTTTTACATCCCTAAGCGATACCTTAAAACCAGATACCTTCCTTTTCGGTTTCTCAGATGATTCAGCAACCGGTGATGGTTATTGGGATGACTTCATCATAACTACTCCGCCCAAGGGCATTCATCCAAGGGTATATTTCCCAAGCGATTCGGTGGCTATTTTGCGCACAAAAAGGTCTGACGCCGATCCATAACCATTAGGTATAAGTCCAGCCACTCTTTGGGGGAACCGAAGGGCGAGGGTAAATGAGTGGAAGAAGGGTGATATTCCTGGACTCAAATCTGTTTCATTTGACCCTTCTCTCGACCCGGTTGATGAGCAATCTCCAAATATACCTCTTCCCTGGCCCTATGAGCAACCCCCCTATTTTAGTCCTAACGGCGAGACCTTACATTACCATTTCCTAAATATGAACATAGAAAGGAGAATAGAATTAATTGCCTTTACTACCCTTTTGGATTATTACACATCTCCTAATCTGTGGGATACCCTACGACCTTGCATAAAGGCCTTTTCTCGTTGGCAAGGATGGAAGTCTCCATATGTAAAGGCGGCCCGTCAGCCGGATCATATCTTTGAATATGCACACAAGGATATGGGTTATATCCTCAATGCCATGGCGGTGACTTATGACTTGATCTATGACCGTATGACTAGTTACGAAAAGATGAACTTTCAAAATGCTATCTTAGCATTGGGAATCGGACAATTATATCAAGGAATAGAAGTGGCAGCACTTAAAAATAATAACCGATGGTACAAGTCGCGCCGGGGAGCAATTATGGTTTCGGCGCTCGGTATCGCTTGTATGGCTCTGGATGATGCTTTAGTACTTCCGAAAATCTTGGATAAGGTTAAATGGGAGTATGTAGAAAGAATAATTGATGACCCTACCTGTATACCAGACCCCGAAGGAATTACGCCAGAAGGAATGAGTTATTGCCTTGAACTATTTCAAAGGATTACCAGATTAGCTGAAGTGTTCAAAAATGTTAAAGGCGACCCTTTTTTATATAATAAACCGTATCTCAGGAATTTCACGCACAATTTCCTATATACAGCAAATTCTGCTTTTACTCTCGCAATTCCCTTTGGCGATGTATATGAAAGATATGAGAGAGCCGGAATCAATTTCAACCTACTTTATATTCTGACGCGATATTACAATGATAACCTTGGACAATGGCTCCTTAGTAGATTAATAGATTACGATGAGGGGCATTTACATAGAACCGATGGGTGGCCTAATTCCCATTTACCTCAATTTGTTCATTATTCCCGGATTGATACCCTGAGGCCACACAATTGGTTCCCAACGGTTCGCTATTTTAAACCCCTCGGCTGGGCAATGGCAAGAACCAATTGGGATGATACCGCTTTAATGATTGCTTTCAAGTGTGCCTCTTGGGACCAAGGTCACGGCTATCATCATGACAATAATAACTTCGTTTTAGGAAGGGAAAATTCCTGGTTAATAACCGATAGGGGTTACAGAATCCACGATGACGGACGTGCCCACAGCGTTCTTTCCGTAGACACTTGCCAACAAGACACTATATTTCGTTATAATCCAGACATCCGCCAATTTGACGAATATGGTGAAGGTGATACATATTATATTCATATGAAAGGCGATGCCAGCAGTAATTATGGGTTTCTCATCGGAGATAAACCTGCTCTTTCTTTGTGGATGCGGGATATAGTTCTTGCTGGAAAGGCATCTCCTTTTCTCGTGATTTTTGATGAGATACGAGCGGAAGCTTCTAGAAGAATTGACTGGCGACTCCGGACTATTGCCGAGGGAGTCACAGGAGGTGATAGTATCCTTATTACTAGTGGGAATCAGAATTTATTGGTAAAATTCCTTCTTCCGGAAACTTTTCAAATTCTTCGGGACGGCGATTATTCAGTCTATGTAGCGAGAAAAGAAACTTCCCAAGTTAATTATCTAACAGTCCTCTTTCCGTTTGATGTTGGGAATACCCATCCTCCAATTGCAAAAATAGAAGGGGGTTTAATCGGCGGCACAGGAATTATTAATGCCTTGTACGGAGCAGAAGTTGGTGATAAGGTAGTGATGTTCCGAGAGGGATTTTATTCTCTGCCCACAATGGTCTATCCCCTTGAAAGGCAGGCCCCTGAATCGGTCTCAAATTTCCTTGTTAATCTCTTTCCGAACACTGCTCACACGGTGCTGGTAAAAGACTCCACCGGAAATTTTGTCTTGATAAATACCTATAACAGCACTCCGCAGGGCTGCCTCCATTTTATAATTGAAGTGAGCGGGAGGGATAGTATCTTTATCACCTCGGAACCCCTCGCTTCGTCAAAAGGCACATATCCGAATCAAGGTCGCCATCTCGTAAGAACACCCAATATGGTTGACTGCGATTGGGTCTACACCAGCATTGATAATAAGACTGTCTGGCAGTGGGGAGGAGAGAATTGCATAGGTCCCCCATTCATTCTTGGAAGTGGAAAATACCCTTCAATCGCCAAAAATCAACCTATCTTCCCTTGGGTATTACATACTACGGGAAACGCCTTAGAATATTTTTTCCGGAGATATGATATGAGTTGGGGAAAGAAGGTGATTTCTCAGGCGGATGAGATTGGTCCTCCTTCCTTAGTCCTTTCCCAAATTGCCTCAGCAATTCCAGAAGAGAGAGAGATTGGTTATGCGGTCTATGAAGTCAAATCCTTCTGGGAAGGGAGAAACTACATCTACTTTACCGCCTTTGATTCCCTTGGGGTCTATTATACCGCTGCATTAGATACCGGTGAGATACCAAACGGCAGTGCGGTCTATACACCTTCCATTGCGATTACCCCCGGGGATTATTTGCATCTTGTCTGGCAGAAGGAGGGGAGGGTTTGGTATAAGACGACCCTTGAGCCGGTTTATCCCGACCTTATAAGACGAGGCGCGGAACCTGTCTGGTCAGAGAAGTTTCCTGTATCATTTGTGCCTGGCTACCCAACCGAGCCTGCTTCCAATCCCTTTGTTGAGGCAGAAGGAGAATGGGTCTATGCTGTCTGGCGAGGTCCAAATGAAGAAGGGAATCAAGATTATGGAGAAGTCTGGCAGAGGAGGGGGCGGATTAGGCCAGATTCGCTACCTTACTGGGATCCCCCAAGGAACATGAGTATTTCTCCGCTTCGCGAATCCAACTATCCTACGATGTCAACCGGAAAAGCAGTCGTCTATCAGGAAAGTCTTCCCGGAAACCGAGAAATCTATGCAAATATTCTGGGAGACACCGTAAATATAAGCCAGACAGAAAATAACTCCTTTTATCCTCACACAAACCTCCTTCCCGCTCCTCCTTATATTCCTTATGAATGGGAATTATTCAATATCTGGACAGAAGAGTTAGTTCCGGAAACTCTCTATAAGGTAATTTTCAAGCCTTATTACTTTCAACCGAGAATCATCTCCAACCCTGCTGTGGATGTTGCCTGCGGAGAAAGTCAAATCTCGCCATACTGTCTTAATAGAGATGGCTTCATTGATTTTGGAGGACTTTCAATTGACTACGATAATTCTAATCTCATATATAGACTGCCTTATCTCCATCCGAAGAAGTATTATCTTTTAGAGGCAGTGGTATATCAAGATACGACAGGGATTCATCGGGAGCGGTTTGAATTTGAAAACGGAGGAGGGAAAACCATTGAATTTTATCCCTCTGACCCAGAGACCTTAAGGGTTGTGATTCCACCGGGGACTTATGACAACACCGTAACGAGTGTTGAAATAAGAAAACTTCTTGGCGAATTTTCTGCCCTTGCTGATTTACGGCTATATGAATTTGAGATTGCGGATAAAGAGATGGGCGGACCACAAGATTGGTGGATAGATGAAATCCCGCCAAAGACTTCGCTCCTTTCTCCTTATCCGAATCCATTTCTAAAAACCTTGAAGATAAAGTATCAACTATCAAAAGAAGGTAGAGTTCTGATTAAAGTCTATGACATTGCCGGCAGAGAAGTGAGGGTCTTAATGAACGAGAAGAAGGAGCCAGGAATTTATACAGTCAACTTTGATGGAAAGGATGCGAAAGGCAGAAGATTTCCTCTTGGAGTTTATTTCATCCGTCTTAAGACTAAAGATTTCTCCGAAACAAAAAAGGTAGTTCTTATGAGGTAAAAAGGAAATGCCCAAGGAGGGCGTTATGAAATATTGTGGGAGGGGTTTCCCAACTCCTACACTTTCAATAGCGGCTGGGAAACTCCTCCTTTTTTCCCTTATTTTACCTTTAACCTTATCAGGGCAGATTTTAAGGATGAAGCGGGTGGCATTTCTTCCGGCTGGTTCTATGGCTGCCGGAATCTATCCTATTGGTGTTGATTCTGACCATAATGGTCTAAACGAAATAATTTTCCATATTTCTTACCGTTGGGAAATTTGGGAGCACCGCCCGATAAATCAATACCAGTTGGTTTACGCTGATACTGGTGCTTATCCTTATCCACCTGGTATAGAAACCGGGAATTTTGAACCAAAAGATGTCGGCGATATTGACCAGGATGGTTTGACCGATTTATTAGGTATGAATGTGGAGAATGCAAATGATACACTTTATTATCTCGCAACAACTCAAGAAAGTCCAACTTATTTTGCCTACCCTGAATCTTTATCTTGGTGGTACAGAACATCTAATTTATCTTATTCATACACTTATTACTTCACCCCAGACCTTGACCATGATGGTAGAAGAGAAATATTAACCTATGAGGGATGGGATAGCTCGCCTATTGTGATTATTGAAAATGTTGGTAATAACCACAATGTTCCTGTTTGGCGTCGGGTCAATTATGGCTCGGGATTTGCCTTTGGCGATTTTGACCAAGATGGATTGAATGAGTTTTTAACTGCTTCCCCAGGTTCATCAGGACGAGTTTTTGTGTTTGAGAACACAGGCGATAATCAATATGAACTAATTTGGGTTGATACCGTTCGGATCCCAAATGGCACGGATGTTTTTTTGGGTCAGGATTTGGATGGCGATGGAAAACCAGAATTCTTTGTTGGATTTGCTCAATATGTCGGCGGCAATATCTGGGATTTTTATCTCTATATGTGGGAAGCAACCGGAAATAATACCTACGAAAGAACTTTCCTTGATAGAGTCCGAGATGTAGATTGGTTAGATAAAAGAAGTAAATGCGGTGATATTGATGGTGATGGAATTGAAGAACTGGTCTGGTCAATCGGAGCAAAGGTCAGGGTTTATAAGGCGGTGGGTAATAATCAATTTCAACTTGTCTGGCAATGGCAGAATGACCACGGCGGTGATTATCCACATAGTTTGGTAAATATCTACGATATGAACCGAAACGGCTATAATGAGATTGTTGTTAGCGGCTGGAATAAGACCTCAATCTTTGAGGTGGAGGCGGTTAAGGTTTTAAGACCAAACGGCGGTGAGAGTTTTTTAGGCAGAAGCCAAGAACTCATCCGCTGGCAGACATTTTATCCGCCAAGATGCGACTCGCTTTCAATCTTCTTCTCTTCCGATAATGGCCGGAATTATGAGGTCATTGCAACTGGCATTCCCGGAACCGATACCTCTTATTTATGGCAAGTTCCCAATATCTCCTCTGATTCCTGTAAGATAAAAATCATCGCCTATGGTCCCGGCTGGCAGTATGACGAATCGGATGGGGTCTTCCGAATTACTGCCACAGAGGTAGAAGAAAATCTTCTCGCTTATCCATCCCCTCTTTTCGAAATAAGACCCAATCCATTCCAATCTCTTCTTTCTATTCACCTTTCGCCAATTGTTGACAAGATTAAGGTATATAATGCTATCGGTGAATTGGTCAGGATATTTTCTCTTGGCGGACAAAAAACCAATAACCGCTCCCGCTCACGAAGTGGGGCGTCAAGCCCAAGGGCGGCGACTAGCCGAAAACTGAAAACTATCATCTGGGATGGAAGGGATGAAAAAAGAGAACTTTTACCAAATGGCATCTATCTCTTGAAATTGGAGGGAAAAGGCATTAAAATTATAAAGAAGGCGTTATTATTGAGATGAAGGCAACATTCCCTTTTTTTGGTTACGATACACTGGCACTCAAGTCCTTCCTTACGAATTTAGGTGCTGAGGTTATCCTGCCAAAAAACCTCACGAAGCGAACCTTAGAGATTGGAGTAAAACTCTCCCCGGAGATGATCTGCCTCCCTTTTAAGATAACCCTCGGTAATTTTTACGAGGCATTAGAGATGGGAGCAGATACCTTATTTATGGCAGCCGGAGCAAAGAAGTGCCGTTTCGGCTATTACCACTTTTTGCAAGAGAAGATTTTAAGGGAGAGAATGCCTCGCTCAAAAGGGAAATTTGCCTTCTATCCTATCTCCCAATACACCCCTTACCAATTCCTTTTTGAGGTTATGCCGAAAATCTTCGCCACAACCCCGAACCGAGTCCTGCGGGCATTACTCCTATTATTGGCGAAGAGTTCTTTAATTGAAAAGTTTAAGGAATTGATTCGGGAAAAAAGGGCAATAGATTTTGCAGAGGCGGAACGACTGGAAAAAGTCTTGTTAAGGGAAATTGAAAAGAGAGAGACCTTCTCGGAAATTCAAAGAATGAAAAAGGAGATTAAAAGGATGCTACGGGTAAAAGATAATCAGAACCGATTAAAGGTTGGTCTCGTTGGTGAGATATACTTCACAATTGAGCCGTTTGCCAATCAGGAGATTGAGAAGGAGTTAGGAAAGATGGGGGTTTCTGTTATGGCAAAGAGGAGTCTCTACGGACATTTGAAGCATCTCTTAAAATTGGATTGGGAATTTGTAAAATTTTATCTCCTCGCCAAGAGATACCTGAAGGACTCCCCGGGCGGTGAGGCGATAAGAACCTTAGGCGAGGCATTAGACTTTGTTAAAAAAGGGGTTGATGGTATAATCCATATCTTTCCTTTTACCTGTATGCCGGAGAATATCGCAATGGAGGCATTGCAGGAGATGAGTAAGGATTTTAATGTGCCGGTTTTATCTCTATCTTTTGATGAACACACATCAAAGACCGGACTCTTGACTCGGCTTGAGGCATTCGTTGAATTACTGAAAAGGCGAAAGGCAGAAACTAATGAATAGAAAAAAACATCTTTTCAATCAACAATTTCCCCTGCGACAAGAAAAATCCTTTGACAAATCTCCCTCTCTAAGATAGAATAATCAGTGAATATGAAACGAATAAAAAAGGGAATCAGAAAGAAGTTTCTCTTTCTCTCCGACTTTGACCAGACACTTTCCCTTGACGACTCCGGTCTCTTAATATCCCAGATGATTGGCATAAAACCGGAGACCTTTCTCGCAAAGGTTAAGGCACTACGCAGGCGAAATATCACCCAGTTAGGAGGGGAACTGGCTTATCTTTTCGTCTCCGACCCGGAATATAAGAGCCGAGTCACTAAGGAGATTCTCCTTAAAGCCGGAGAGGTGATTCGTCTAAAAGAAGATGTGAAAGAATTATTTAGTGTCTTAGAGAGAGGAATCCGTGATTGGGAATTCGTCTCTTATGTCATCTCCGCCTGCCCCCGGATTTTGATTGAAAGATCATTGGCTGGGGTATTACCTAAGGAGAGAATCTTCGGCACCGAATTCATATTCAATAACGAAGGCAAGATTATTGATATTGAAAGAACCGCAGCCGGACACGGAAAGGTAGCGATTGCTGACGACCTGGTGGAAAAGGAACACATCCCCCGGGAGAAGGTGATTTATGTTGGCGATGGCTCTTCCGATTTCCATATTATGCTCCATGTGAATGTCTACGGTGGGTTCACGATTGCGGTCTCGCCCTCCCCCTATTTAGGACATATCTCCAAAAGAACGGTCCTTTCGGAGAATGCCCTCTCGGTCCTTGCC
The DNA here is from genome assembly GCA_037446935.1 of Caldifarciminota bacterium. Classification (GTDB taxonomy): domain Bacteria; phylum Hydrothermota; class Tepidihabitantia; order Tepidihabitantales; family JBDRVQ01; genus JBBIHO01. The sequence goes on from JBBIHO010000032.1 coordinate 10,757, forward strand.
CCCATCTTAGAGGACTGTCTCGGTTATGACGAAAAGGCGATAAAAAATTTCTTCGCCGAAATCGGACATCCAATTTACGAATGGAACCGAGCAAAGACCGAATGGCTAACGATTGCCTGATAGATCTCCGTCATCTAAGAATAATCTCTCTCATCATCTTCCTTCTCTCCTGTCAGAAGGAGCGGACGATTGAAAGAACCGAAACCATCTTCGGTAGTTATTTTCGGGTAAAGGTAATTGGTGAAGAGGAGGTAGCAAATAAATCGCTTGATGAAATATTCTCCGAAATGAAACGCTACAATAATCTCTTCTCCGTCTTTTCACCCTCATCCGAACTATCAAAACTCAATTCTGCGGGGAAAGTTAAGGCGTCAGCAGATTTGATTAATATAATCCGAACCGCCGAAGAAGTATCCAATCTCACCTCTGGTGCCTTTGACATTACCATTTATCCGCTACTGGAGGTCTGGGGATTTTATAACCGGAAATACGCTCCCCCAGAGGATTGGGAGATAAAAGATGCCCAACAACTGGTAAATTACAAAAGGATAAAGATTGTGGGTGATTCCATATATCTTTTGCCAAAAACGAAGATTGATCTGGGTGGAATCGCCGTCGGCTATTGTGTGGACCGGGCATACGAAATCTTAAAGAAATGGGGAATAAAGAAGGGTTTGATTGATGCCGGTGGTGATATCCGGGTCTTCGGTGAGGAAACTTATAAGATTGGAATTAAGCATCCAAGAGA
>JBBIHO010000033.1:0-1833 GCA_037446935.1 Caldifarciminota bacterium
TATGTTTATAAAATCTACCTTGGTTATGCATCCATCTATCAGATAGTAGACCTGCCCAATCTCTCTTATGACTTCTCCTTTTTCGCCAAATTCCGAAAAAGGGAGGCATCCTCCACCTGTTGGCCAGTATCCGCGGTTATGATTGCCTATCTTGATAATGCCAATAATATCCTTGGCGAGACAAGGGTCTATTACCCAAGCCCTTATTGCAACTGGCAGGCCGGACCAACGCTCCATCTTGTCCTCGTAACCGATACCTTCTGGAACTTCTATTCCTTTAATATCCGAGAGGATATCGTCCGGAACCTTCCCGGTGTTGATACCACTCGGGTCCGAAAGGCAAAGGTCTCCCTTTATGCCTATAATAGTGGTAGTTGAGGAGGACCTTGGGCGGAGGTCTCCGCCGATGATATATCTCTCAGAAGGATAACCCGTCCCAATATCTATCTATCCCGAACCCGCATCACAAATGACCCGAATGGCAATGGTATCCTTGACCCGGGAGAGACCGGGAATTTGCTCACCTATCTTAGAAATTTAAGTTCCATCCCGGCAACCAATCTGAGAGGAATTTTAAGAGAAAATGACCCCTATATCACAATCTCCGATTCTACTGCCAATTATGGGAATGTTGGTCCCTATGACAGCACAAATAACTCTACCGACCCATTTGTCCTCAGCGCCAGCCCTTCCACACCGCGGAATTATGTCGTCAATTTTTCCCTTTATTTAGTCTGCAACGAGACATCCTGGACAAGAAGTTTTAATTTAACGATTGGTGAATTCACAATCTTTGACCCAATCCCAGATGGACCAAGAACACCACCAAGATACTGGGCATATGATGATATTGACACAGCCTATGCTGAGGCACCGACCTTTAATTGGATTGAACTGCGAAACCGCGGAACCCAACTACCAATAACCTCTGATGACCAGACAATAAGAATTCCCCTGCCATTTGTCTTTAAGTATTATGGACAGAGATATACCGACTCCTTATCGGTCTGTGGCAATGGCTGGATAACGCCTGTTAGGACGACATCTACGGTCTATACAAATCAAGCCCTGCCTGACCCGACATCCGGGAATCCGAGTGCGATGATCTGTGCTAATTGGGATGATTTATATCCACCGCTTGGTAATCGGATCTGGTATTTATATGAGCCGGATTCCCATCGCTTTATCTTAGAATGGGACTCGGTCCATTATTTTAGCCCGAATACCCAGTGGGATAAGTTTCAGATTATCGTCTATGATACAACGGTCTCTACTTATACCGGGGATAATGAGATAATCTTCCAGTATCTAACTGCCAACAACTACATCTCAAATACGATTGGGATTGAAGATGGGACGAATCAGATTGGCATCAATGCCCTATTCAATAACAGCTATCATCGTGCCTGTGCCCCACTTGTTCCGAGAAGGGCAATAAAATTCACAACCGATACCCCAATGGTTGGAATAAATGAATTAAACCCTAAGACTTTTGCAAAACTTCTGCAAATTAACCCGACAATAGCAAAGGGAAGGTTAGCAGTGAAGGTGAACCTTCCTAAGGATATAAAGGTGAACATCTACAACCTCACAGGCAGGAAATTATACACCCTCTCCTTATCCCCAAAATCCGGCGAAAAGGAACTCCTATGGGATGGTAAAGATTTTAATGGAAATCCGGTTCCAACTGGAATATATCTCCTACAATTGGAAGGAGAAGGAATAAGAGAAAGGGCAAAGGTAATCTTTATCAGGTAAAAAGGTAATTAAACCTTAATTTAGTTAAGCAACCTTCGTGGAAACAACTGAGGAGGGGATTCTTTTTAATTTCAA
>JBBIHO010000033.1:1900-5966 GCA_037446935.1 Caldifarciminota bacterium
TTATATAGATATGAAGATTGATAAATTTACCGAAAAGGCACAGGAAGGTTTAGCCAATGCCCAGGCACTTTTAAGCCGACTTCACCATCAGACACTTGAGCCAGAGCATATCCTTTATGGTATCTTAGAAGTAGAGGATGGTGTCGGAGTAAAAATCCTGCAGAGGTTGGGAATTCCAATAGAGATGGTAAAAGAACGAATCATCCAGGAATTAAAAAGGTTTCCCGAGGTCTATTCTCCCAATACCTATCTTTCCGCCTCTTCCCAGAGGGTCTTGTCGGCGGCGATTGATGAAGCAAGAAAGATGGGTGATTCCTTTGCCGGTATTGAGCATCTCCTTTTAGCCCTCTTAGAGGAAAATGCAACGAGCCGAATCCTAAAAGAATTCCGAATCGATAAATCTAATGTATATGACATATTGAAAAATATCAGGGGAAATAGAAAGATTGACACCGCAACCGCGGATAGCAATTATCAGGCACTGGAAAGATTTGGTCGGGATATTACCGAACTTGCCCAAAGTGGAAAACTTGACCCGGTGATTGGTCGGGATAGTGAGATTAGAAGGGTAATCCAGATATTATCCCGCCGGACAAAGAATAATCCGGTCCTAATCGGTGAAGCGGGTGTTGGAAAGACCGCAATCGTTGAAGGACTGAGCCAGAGGATAGTTAGGGGTGATGTTCCGGAAAGCCTAAAAGGTAGAAGGGTCTATGCCTTAGATATGGGCTCTTTAATCGCCGGCACAAAATACCGGGGGGAATTTGAAAACCGGATGAAGGCGGTCTTAAAAGAGATTGCAGAAGCAAAGGGAAATATCATCGTCTTCATTGATGAACTCCATACCATCGTCGGTGCCGGTCAAGCGGAAGGGGCAATTGATGCCGGAAATCTATTAAAACCGATGCTGGCGAAAGGTGAACTGAGACTTATTGGTGCCACAACCCTTGATGAATACCGAAAATATATTGAAAAGGATAAGGCATTGGAAAGGCGATTCCAACCAGTCTTTGTTGACCAGCCAACGGTTGAAGAGACAATCTCAATTTTAAGAGGGATAAAAGAGAAATACGAAGTCCACCACGGGGTGAAAATCTCTGACTCCGCATTAGTTGCCGCAGCAGTCCTTTCCAATCGCTATATCAGCGACCGCTTTCTACCAGATAAGGCGATTGATTTGGTTGATGAAGCCTCTGCTAAGTTAAAGATGGAGATAACATCCAAACCCCTGCCAATTGATGAAATTGAAAGGAAGATAATGCAATTGGAGATTGAGAGATTATCCTTGCAAAAAGAAGAGGATGAAAAGGCAAAAGAGAGAAGGGAAGAGATTGAAAAGGAGATTGCCAATCTAAAGGAGAAATTACAGGAATTGAACCTCAAATGGCAAAAGGAGAAGGAACTAATTGATAAGATGAAAAAGATTAAGGAAGAGATTGATAAGGTGAATATTGAGATTGAAAAGGCAGAAAGGGTCTATGACTTAAACCGTGCCGCAGAATTAAAATACGGAAAGTTGAGCAAACTAAAAGAGGAACTTGCTGACTGGGAGGCAAAACTGACAAAAGAGAGAAAGGTTGGCTCTCTATTAAGGGAGCAGGTCACCGAAGAGGATATTGCGGAGATTGTTTCTAATTGGACAGGAATTCCGGTTAAGAATCTATTGGAATCCGAAAAGGAAAAACTGAAAAGACTGGAGGATTATTTAAGAAGACGAGTTGTCGGTCAGGAAGAGGCAATCACAGCGGTTGCCAATACAATTCGCCGGGCAAGGTCAGGACTTAAAGACCCAAAAAGACCAATCGGCAGTTTCATCTTCTTAGGACCGACCGGTGTCGGCAAGACCGAACTGGCAAAGACCGTCTCCGAAGTCCTCTTTGATTCCGAAGAGGCAATGATTAGGATTGATATGAGCGAATATCAGGAGAAGCATACTGTCTCCCGTCTGATTGGTGCCCCACCTGGTTATGTCGGCTATGAAGAAGGCGGACAACTTACCGAGGCAGTGAGACGAAGACCCTATCGGGTAGTCCTCTTTGATGAGATAGAAAAGGCACACCCCGATGTCTTTAATATCCTTTTGGCAATCCTTGATGAAGGAAGATTGACCGATGGTCATGGAAGGACAGTTGACTTTAAGAATACAATCCTCATTATGACCTCAAACTTAGGAGGCGAACTATTCCTTAGAGGAAAACCGGATAGGGAGACCTTAATGAGTCTCCTCCGCCGCACCTTCCGACCGGAATTCTTAAACCGCATTGATGAAATCATTACCTTTAATCCATTAACCAAAGAAGACATTTTAAGAATTGTTGAAATCCAATTGGGCTATGTGGCTAATAAGTTAAAGGATGTTGGGGTTGAAATTCAATTTACCGAAGAGGTCAAGGAATTTCTGAGCGAAGTCGGTTACGAGCAAGAATTCGGGGCAAGACCATTAAAGCGGGCAATCCAGCATTATATTGAAAATCCGCTGGCAATGTTCCTCTTAGATAAAAAACCGGCAAAGATTACTGCCACTCTAAAGGACGGAAAGATAGAATTCCACTCCTCTGACCACTAACCATCCACAATACTCACTTCTTATTAATATTCGGTTATAATAAATTATGGAGGCAAATATCGCCTATCTTAGTGGAATTGCCTCAGTCCTTGCCGTCCTATTAGCATTTTACACCGTCTTTATCAATGGGCGGGCATTTAGAAAGATGTCCAGAGAACAGGGAGAAATCCTAAAAGAACACGGAGAAATTCTAAAAGGATAAATGAAAACTTGGAAAAGACAAACGAATCTCTTAAATATATCGCGGAACTGGTAAGAGGCGAATCCCAGAGTCTAAGGGAAGAGATAAGAAAAGAGAGATCTTAAAATCTCCCCTCGGTTTTTAAGTTTGGATGTGAAAGGTCAGAAATTAGGGAGATCGGCTTAAAAATTTTTGGAAACATTTTGCCCAATTTTTTACTCTATATTTATAGAGGGGGATTCTTTTCTCAATTCGCCGTGGGGGGAGGGGTATCTCCTCACCTGTCAAAAGAAAGATTTTTATAAAATTGAGAAAATTAAAATCAAAATCGGCTAAAAAATCAAATTTTATATCAATTATTAAATATCTCTTTCAATCTATCACTTAATTTTTCTTTAAGGAAGGCTCTTAAAGTGATACCAATTCCAAGAGGCAATCTATCTCTTCAGTCACCTTTTTATCCCTTTTTGCCCAAATGAAAGGTTTAATTAAGGAAGTGATTAGGGAGAAGAGCGTTTGCGAGGGCGGATGCCTAATCTTTGCGGCTTTTTATTCCCCAAAACCGCCAAAATCTTCGCTCTCGGATTTACTTTCGGTCTTGATATTTATCCGACCAAATACCCTCGCGACCTTCTTTTTGCCACATCTCGGACAGGAAGGTCTTAAACCTTCGTATTCCTTGATTGCGGCATAAACCTCAAATTTCTTTTTACAACTTAAACATCTATATTCGTAGACCGGCATATCTTAGAAATGTCAATGACCAATATCAAAAATCATTTCAGGATTGAAGAAAAAATAAATACTAATTCCTGGGCTTCTTTCCAGTGTGCTCTTGCCTCATCTCGTTTTTCGGGGACCGCTTTAGCAACCATCCTAAGTTTGCTTCCTTTTTTGGTCATTGGGATTCAGACATTGGGGTTTGCTTATTAAGGTATTCTGTTGCTGATAATTTTGCCAACCTTCTTATCCGGGCAATATAGTTTGTTCGCTCCGAGACACTGATTGCCCCTCTTGCCTCTAAGAGATTAAAGATGTGGGAAAGTTTGATCACGCAGTCATAACCAGGATAGACAAGATTCTTCTTTAACAATCTCTCCGCCTCTTTCTCATAGCCATCAAAGAATCTGAGAAGTGTCTCAATATCTGCCTCCTTTAAGTTGAAGGCGGAAAATTCTTCTTCTGATTGCCGATAGATGTCGCCATAGGTATGGTCCTTATTCCATTGAATATCAAAGATTGATTCTACTCCCTGAATGAACATCGCAATCCTTTCCAAGCCATAGGTCAACTCCACCGGAATTACTTTCAAATCAATT
>JBBIHO010000033.1:5984-11486 GCA_037446935.1 Caldifarciminota bacterium
TTGGGTGATTTCAATCCCATTCAACTCAACCTGCCAACCCAAACCCCAGGCACCAATCGTTGGCGATTCCCAGTCATCCTCAATAAATCTTATATCATTATCTTTTAAGGAAATACCAATCCTCTCCAAACTTTTGAGATAAATATCCTGGATATTTTTGGGAACCGGTTTCAGGATAACTTGCATCTGCCAGAACTGCTGGACCCGCAGGGGATTCTTCGCATACCGCCCATCCCTCGGTCTTTTAGAAGGTTCAAGATAACAGACCCGCCAGGGTCTTTCGTCTAAAACCCTTAAAAATGTTGCCGGGTTAAAAGTCCCGGCTCCAACCTCTGAATTATAGGGAGAGAATATTAAACAACCTTTTCGCTTCCAGAAACCTTGGAGTTCAAAAATTATATCTTGAAATCCCTTAACTCTTTTCATAACCCCAAATCTTCAGAAATTTCTTGCATTGACACGAGACAGATATTAATAAAATCCTCCAATGAAATTCCCATCGCCTCACAGGTCTTTATCTGCTCCCGATTTGCCCCAGCAGCAAACCTCTTCTCCTTAAATCGCCGTAAAACAAATTCCTTATCAATGCTCCTTAACTTCTTATCCGGATGCATTAAAGCAGATGCGACAATCAGACCGGTCAAAGGGTCAATGGCACATAATGCCTTCTCAATCAATTTCTCCGCTGGCTTATGGTTATTGTGGGCTAAAATTGCCGAAAGTATATCTTCTTCTATCCCCTTTTCCTTCAACCATTCAACAGTCTTTAACCCGTGCACCTCCGGCGTCTTTACGGTCTCATCGTAATCAAGGTCGTGGAGGAGTCCGCAAAGCCCCCATTTCTCCCCATCTTCCTGAAAATGCCTTGCCAGTCCCCGCATACAGGCTTCTGTCGCCAGCATATGTTTTCGCAGGTTTTCATTCCTCACCTTCTCTTTCAAAAGACTCAATCCTTCGGTTCTATCCATAATCTTCCTCCAATTCCTTTTTTAACCTCTCCTTCTCCCTCTGCCGGAGATATTTATCCTTTTTCATAATCCTTGTCGGCTTGAGCACCCGTCTCCGGGTAAACTCCTTAATAATATTTATCTTTGGTATCCGAAAACCTAAATTCTTACCTTTCGCCATATAAAAAATTATAGACAAAAATTCCAGAAAGTCAATTTAGTATCACCCTAATGAGGTCTTAAGGGAAATACTTGAAATAGCAGGCCTCCCTAATAATCTTAAAGAAGTAAAAACTATCCTAGCACCAAGGAGGCCTTATGGAGATGATTATGATTTTTGGTGATGTTTCTTACACACCCGAATAAGGAAAAAAATAATCTTCCAGTGAGATTAGCGCCTAATCACCCGCCTGCGGTGAATCTTGCACAGAATCAAGAAAGGAGAAATAAAGGGAATCTGTGCCTATTTCACCGCAGGCGGATGCCTTTATACTTTATTAGGGCACAACCAGCCAGAAATCAAATCCAAGTGTATAAGGAGCAAGAGAGCCGCCGCGAGAAATGAAGGGAAGCGAAACTGCTAATTTTGGTCGGATGGAAAGTTTCGGCAATGCCTTAAATACCGCACCGACTGCGAAATTGTGACGATCCTTTTCTGTATTCGCTTTCGCCTCGTTTCTAATTTTTCTCTTGCCTTCCATTGTGCCGGCAACCTGAATATAAGCCATTAGGCTTTTACTTTTACTCAGATTGTAATCTAACTTTGCCGCATACTGAAACATATTACCAAGTTTTGTCGTATCATCCGTCTTACCGTTAATCCAGTAACCAAACCGCAAATGAGCGAGAATCCGCCCAAATTCCTTAGTCTGAAGAATCGCTCCGAGACCGATATCCATCGTTCCATCATCAATTGGTAGTTTAGCCTCTTTATCCGAAATCGGAACAACCAAAGCACCGGAGAAGGTTAGCAGCACAGGCGCTAGCTTGCTGGCGATTGCCTGATATCGTATATTAAACCATAAGTCACCCATCCCAAAGGAACGGAGAGTATCTTGAGATCTCGTGGCTAGCTGATCAATCAGGCAGACCTCAAAGTTTGGAAAAGGGCAAAATCCCACCATCATTGTGGAACTGAGCGTGGTAGTCTGTTTTTCACTGGGCAGGGCATCCCATCGCTTCTCGTTCCAGTTGTAGGTCTTTGTAGTCCGCGAATAGGCGAAGTCCGCTTCAAAGATGAATTGCATCGGCTTGATGGTTGTTGCCCCACGCCAAATTAAAGGCGTGGCTAAGAGATTACTAACGACCGCAACAATAGCGGTCAGGAGTAGTATGTTCTTCATATTTTCCTCCCCGTTTCTTTTTTTCTTCACTATCTCCTTCTACCATCGCCCGCTCCAGAACCGCCCGCACCCGCAGGAGTGTATCAACAAACTCCGAAGCGATGCGATTCCGAGGACGCGGTATTTTAATTTGAATATCATCGGCAATCCGGGAAGGGCGGTCCGCCATCACCACAACCCTCTCTCCCAGATAAACCGCTTCATCAATATTGTGGGTGACAAAGATGATAGTCTTTTTTGTCCGCTCCCAGATTTCAACCAATTCATCCTGTAAGCGATGCCTGGTTCTTTCATCCAAGGCACCAAATGGCTCATCCAAAAGTAAGAGAGCAGGGTCAGGAGCTAAAGCCCGAGCAATCGCTACCCTTTGTTGCATCCCACCGGAAAGTTCGTAGGGTCTAACTCTGGCAAAATTTGCCAGCGATACCAATTTTAATAATTCCATCGCCTTCTCGTATCTTTCTTTTTTAGCCATCCCACGCACTTCCATACCGAACGCAACATTGTCAATCACATTCCGCCAGGGGAATAAAGAGTATTGCTGGAATACCATCCCTAGATCTGTTCTCGGTCCGTTCACTATTTCATCATCAATCATCACTTCTCCGGAGGTTGGTACTTCCAACCCGGCAATAATTCTCAAAAGGGTCGTCTTGCCGCAACCGGTTGGCCCAATGATGCAAGTTAGAGTGCCAGGCTCAATCACTAAATTTATTCCTGCCAAGGCAGTAATTGGGAAGCCATTGCGCGTGGAAAAAACCTTACTTAAGCCTCTAATGGTCACTCGCTTTCCTTTTTCCATCTATCTTTCTAATGCCTGCCAACTAACAAAAGGATGGGCGATTGAATTGACGAGAAAAGAGAGCAATGCGCCAACCACCCCGATCAGAATCATTCCAGCAATTAAGACATCCATCTCCGCTAATTGATAAGCATAAATAATGAGATAACCGATTCCGGAATCCGAGCCTGGTAACATTTCCGCAGCAATTATCACCATCCAACTTACTCCCAAACCAATCCGTAAACCAGTGAAAATGGAGGGTAAGGCAGCCGGAAAAACCACTTTCCAAAATATCTGATTTGGTTTCGCTCCTAAGACCGCAGCGGATTCCAGATGGATGTTTCTAACCCCCATCACACCGTGAATGGTATTGAGGAGAATGGGAAAGAAGGCACCGTAAAAAAGGATGAAGAGCATTCCAATTTGGATCGTATCAAATACGGTATTGGAATAACGGATGCCAAAGATATTGACCACCGTCCAAGTCTTAAAGATTGCCATCGCGAAAGGAATCCAGGCGATTGGACAGAGTGGACGAAACATTTCAATGAATGGTCCGAGGAGCTTGCGAACCAAACCAATTCTACCCATCAAGAGCCCAAGGGGAACTCCGATAATTACCGCCAAGGAAAAACCAAACAAGACGCGTAAAGCCGAAACCCCGAGATTGTAAAGGAGAGAACCGCTCTCCAAGATATTCTTAAAGGGATGGAAGAGATGATAGAAAATGAGGCTAAGCCTTGGGATGAGCCAGGGATTATTTAACTTTCGGGCAACTAATTCCCAGAGGATGAGAAAGGAAATCGGCAGAATTAAAGAGAGGAGGATTTGGTTTAATCTTTTCACAAAAACATCCCCTTCCGTTATTTTATCCGTTTCTTTGCGGAAGCGAGTGCTGGCTTAAGAGCGGAAAAGTCATAAAGCATTTTCGCCAACTCTTCTTTTGTTCTCCCTTTCAGTTGCTCAACAATCTTTTCCAAATTCACCATCTCTTGATACCAAACCCACATCCCTTCTAAAAAAGTGGAGTCGGGTTCCATAGAATAACCAGAAGTCGCCATTGATTTCCTCTCCAATTCCGGGGTTGTGCCAATCCATCGGGCAACATACTCCGCAGACTTTTCTGGTTCTGAATTTATATAATGGGTAGCGACTGCCATCAACTCTAAGAATTTTTGAATCAACTTCCCTTTCTTCTTCATCGCCTCATTATTAGCTGCAATACAACAACAGGGATGGTCCTTAAAGATACCAGGTGGCAAATCGTGTAACTCCGCTACGCATCTTCCAATCCCTTTCTCCTCCGCAATTGCGCACCAAGGGTTATTGGAAACATAACCATCAATCTGATTGGTCTGAAGGGCGGGATTCAAATTCGCCTCCCCTTTCATATTGATGATTAAAACCTCCGCCTGGGTATTTCCCTTGTCTCCGGTATAAGAGATACCTGCCTCTTTTAATGCCCTCTGGAAGATGATGGTTGCCACTGCCTCCGGATTCTTATAACCAATCCGCACTTGCTTCTCCTCCTTTTTCACCCAATCAAGAAACTCTTTCCAGGAATTGAGATTCAAATCCGGTCTCATCACTAACATATCGCCTTTGGAATGAAGCGGGGCAATAATCTTCATCGGTGCTCCCTTGTCAATAAAGAAGACGACCGCGGCCACTCCACCAAGACCCACTTCAAAATGTCCCTGACTCATCATCGTTGGCATCTCCGTGCCACCACCCGCTTTATAAAGTTCAATTTCCCCAACCTTCTTTTTGCCATCATAAAGTTCGTAAAGTTCCTTATTCCGGAGTTCCTTGAGCCAAATGCCGTAGCGTGACCTAAATTCTTCACCGGCGAAGGCAGCAACATATAAGGCGGACTGATGGTCATGACCAACATGACCAACCTTAAGAACGGGCATCGTCTGTGCCCGGGTAATCGTCCCCGTCAATAATAGGACGAGGATAATTAAAATTTTGCCTTTCATTTTTCACCTCCCATCTTAAAAAATAAACGACAGAAACAATTACCATCCCTTGCCACCTCCTCATCCAGTTGCGGACAAGGACAGACAGGGTCTTTTATTCGGTCAAGGGGATGGCTCTGTTTACAGGGGCAATAATACCCATTAAATTCTATAAAATTTAATGTCATCAGCCCCACTACCTTTTTTACCCGCTCCTCATCTGGATTCAAAATATAATTCTTTTCTTTAGCCAGCGCTTTAATTCGTGCTAAGTTTTCATTATATTCCTTGGTTCCGACGACTCTATCCCATATATTAGACATAATACCCTCCTTTTTGGACGCGACCGCGTCCCCAGCCTTGAAGTATCATGTTTTCCCTCCGGAAAACAAAAGTCTTTCCAGAAAAACTTCAGGTGGTGTCCCGAAATGTGTGGAAATTCCAATAAGTTTATGTATAATAAGAGG
>JBBIHO010000034.1:0-11254 GCA_037446935.1 Caldifarciminota bacterium
TTTTGGGGGCCTTTTATTATTTAACCTCTTATTATACATAAACTTATTGGAATTTTCCACACATTTCGGGGGTTTGACAGGAAAAATTTGGTTAGAATTATTGCTGGAAAAGATAAGAAGGTTGTATGATGGGCTTTCTGGGGAGAATTATTTAATGGAGGATTCTTAAAGGCAGGGCAAGGATTGTGTAATAATAGGGATTGGCAGGATAATAGATATTGGTGGAGGGTATTATTTCCAAAAAGAGATGGGCAATCCCTTCCTTTAAGAAATTGAGTCCATAAGTAAAATTATAACCGGAACCTAAAAATACCCTTTCACCTCCTTTATATAAAAAGGCAAAATATTTGACATTTATTGTATCCAGAGGCAATTCTGCGGAGATATTTATTAGGATTGGTTCGGTTGATGAAAAAGATGGTAAGGAATCCAGATAAATCGGTTTCCTCACATCTTCGGGAGAGAGGAGAATACTCCTTCCTTCTTGACTGAGGGTGATAGATTTTATAATCGGGGCACTATCCTTAGGATAGGAGAAATAGAATCCGGAGAGTTTCTGAAACCGATAATTTCCCGCTTCCTTTTTGAAAAATATTTCCCTTTTCCCAACCAAGGGATAGACCTTCTCTTCCTCCTGAGGCGGAAAGCCAGTTTTCATTATCGTCTCAATCGTTACCGAATCGCGAAATCTAATCTCCCATAAACTATCATACTTAAAAATGGCGATACAGTGTCGCGTTGAATCGTTATAAATGACATGGCAGAAGGTATCTTTTGGGTTGAGGGAATCGGCAAAGAAGATAAGGGAGTCAAGATGCATCGTATCCTGGGTGGTTCGCCAAAAGGAAAGAAGTGAGGCGATCTTTCTTATTAAGAGAGACCCTTGATAGATAGTGTCATTGGGTAAGAGATGAGAAGATAAGATTAAGGGTCTCTCCACAAATTCTAAGAATTGGTAGTGTTTGAGGGTATCGCGCCAGGTTGCAAGTTGGTTTAGGACCTGTAAGGTATCTTCCTTACCAAAAATGAATCGTGCCTTCTTTGAACAAAAGGTGAGAAGGAGGATTAAAAGGAGGAGAACTCTTAAACTGGGAATTGATTTTCCAAACGCCATAAAAAAGGAAAGGGCTGTCCGCAAAAGCGGACAGCCCAATTCCTCTTAATTCAGGATAAGTTTTTTGGTTATCGTCCGGTTAGGAAGATGAAGTGAGATAAAGTAGACACCGTTCTTCATATCGTCGCATTCTAAGGTGCAGTGATTAAGACCGTTCTTTCCGTTCAAATTGAATTCCTTTATTATCCTACCACAGGCATCGGATATCTTGAAGGTGACGGGATGACTTCCGTTTAGATAGTAGGAGAGATTGGTATATTTAGTAGTTGGGTTGGGAGCAATCTTAAGGATATTGCCGGCAACATTTTTCAGTCTCTCTTCGCCAATTCCGGTTACTGGAACTTGTAGATAGAGAACCTTATTATTAGTTGCTACTCCTTCGTTTTGGGGGAGACCGCCTGCATCCTTATCATTTATATACTGGATATGGAGTTTGTCTTCATAGACCTCTGACCATAATGTATGGTAATCGTCATCTTCGCATTGCCCGGGGGGAGCATTCGGAGAAGGGGAATTTGTTAGATTTTGAGCATTGCGGGTCCAGGTGGTTCCGTTATCACGAGAGATTGCCAGCCAGAGTTCGCCATTCGTCCTGCCACCAGCAGAAACATCAGTCGTATCTTTATTCCCGGTCCAGACGCAGTAAAGTGTTCCCCTTTCATCAATTGCCAATTGCGGTCGGTCAGCCGGTCTTCGCCAGGCATCATTTACCGGCATATACCAAATCGTTGTATCTTCAACTACTGGTGGTGCGTTATTATTCCCGATGCCACTCACGACACTGATACCGGTTGCCCGACTCCAATGCATTATCCTTGAACCATAGAAGTAAAGGGTCTCCCCATTTTGGCTAAGACTCCACCAGACCTCGGTCCAGACGAGATGGGGATTACCTTCTAAGTCATAGATTCCGTCAACATCGGTATAGGCAAGGGGGAAGACATCACCGGGTTGACCCCAATCATAAAATGTTACCTGAATTGGGTCATTCCAAGTGACTCCGTTATCCGGTGATTCACGGAACCAGACATTCTGCTGAATTTGGGTCGTAACACCCGGATAGGGGTTATCAATCTTGCGAGTGTAGGAGATTAAGACCTTTGGAGAACGAGGAGAGGCGTAGATATCCGGTGAAAGGCAAGAAAGTAAGGTATCGCCCATAACCGGCATCCAGGGTGAGAAGGTCATTCCTTGGTCAGTAGAACGGGAATAGTAGAAATCACTCGCTGCCCCAGCGGTCTTTGTCGGATAGGCTACAACATGAATCACATCTTCCATACCAACTACACCGTGGGGCCAAATTGCGGAGCCGCCACCAGAGCCACTCGGCGGTATCGTTATTGTATCAATCGCTACCGGGTCATTGAATAGACCAGAACCAGGAGAGACCTCCGTAGAGACAACTGAGAAGAGTAAAGGGTATTGGATATGATAAAAGGCAACTGCCCGTCCATCAGAGAAGGAGCCACCCGTGCAATATCCGGAACGCGCCATCGTCGTAACTTCAATTCCATCACCCAACTGGAAACCGCCACCATAATATGAGTTATAGCGAATCCAACGGGTTGGCCAATTGGGGTTAGAATCCGGTGAATGCATCCAGTCAAATGCCCGATAGTCGGAGCGAATAGAGAGCCTATCTCCTAAGGTTCCATTCTGTTGATAGTCAACAAATGTTGAGTGGGAGCAGGTCTCGCCCGGGGAGATAGTGAAAGAAGGATTGAGGACGACTGGTCGGTTGATGATTTCTTCACCGGTGAGGGAAGGATGTGGTTGGGGAGAGACGGGATGTCTTAAGACCGGAAGACTATAAACGATACAGGCTAAGAAGATAAAAATAGTGATTCTTTTTAACATATTACCTCCTTAATAAAATCATCTTCGGCATTGACAATAGACAATTTTTCCCATCACTGCCGAAGGCTAAAATTAAAGGGTATGGATACCCAGACCCTTACTGGATTTTCCCTCTGTCTTGCCGGGGTAAATTTTGCCATTCGGGCTGCGGATAGAGCAGCTTCGTCCAAGGCTTCATTTCCTGAGGATTTTAATATCTCCACCTCCATCACCGAGCCATCAATATCTAAGAGTGCCTTCACTACTACCTGTCCTTCAATTCCTGCCTGACGCGCCCTTTCGGGATACGGTGGTTTTGGAATGTAGATTGGTTTTGGTTTCTCTTCCACCTTCCAGTAAGGGACAACTGGAATCTCTACCTCTTCTGCCTTCTTCGAAATCACCTCCTTAAATTCGGTCGGGGCAATCGTCGCCTCCTCTGCCTCTTCGTTCGCCTCAGCCTCAACCGCCAATTTTGGCCTTTCCACCGGTGGTGGTTCGGTAAGTTGGTGTAATTCGGGTGGGAGTTGTTCCATAACTGTTGCCACCTCTCGCTTAGGAATATAGGGTTTATAGCGAATCTCCCTGGGAAGCAAAAGGAAACTTAAAAAGGTGAGACCTAATGAGAAAACCATCCCCACCCGAAAGGAGATTCCATAATACTCATCCCAATCCCATTCCTTATTCATCTTATCCTCCCCTTAATACAGATTTAACCGACGGCTACTTTTCTTCTTCATACTCCGTGGCAAATAGAATCTTAAATGACCCGGCTTCTTTGAGGAAATCTAAGACATCATTCACCCTTCCGTAATCCACCCCTTTATCGGCAAGAATTTCACTTATTAAATCAGGATTATCCGCAACCTTTTGCTGGACGATAGAAGTAACACTGCCAAGTTCTAAGAGATTATCATCAATGGAAATTCGTCCTGTCTTGTCAATCCATATATGGAGGATATTCTTCTTCTTTAATATCCTCTCTGTGCTTTCCGCGGCTGGGACGGAGATTTTAAGTCCATATTCAGTCCTCAGGACTGTCGTGAGCATAAAGAAGATGATTAACAAAAATGCAATATCCGCGGTAGAGGCGGTTGGAATCTCCGGTCTTTCTCTCCTTAAAGTAAACTTTCTCATTGCTCCTCCTTTACCGGTGCGAGACTTATCCTCTCTGCCTTTGCCGCCTTCAATTCGTCAAAGGCATCAATCATCGTTTCGTAGGGTGCCTGCCGGGAGACCTTTAGGGCGACAACCAATTCCGGATTTTTATCAAGTGCCGCTCGGACCTTTTCTCGCAATTGAGGCAGGGTTATCTTCTCACCGCCAACCAGGACCTCGCCATAAGGATTAACCAAAACCGTGAGGATATTTTCGCTCTTTAACTTAACCTGCTCACCTTTTGGCGGAAGGACAATCTTTAATCCCTTCTCCCGGGAGAAGATTGAGGTAACCATAAAGAAGATGATTAACAAAAAGGCAATATCACCCAAAGATGCCGTTGGGATAGAGAATTTTCCTTTACTGACGCGGCGCCAAGGCATACTGACCCTTCTTCTTTTCTAAATACTCAATTAAGGAGGCGGTTGCTAATTCCATATCCTTAGTATAACTGTTAATCTTGCTCGTTAAGAGGATGTGAATTATGGAGAGGGGAGCAGCAATCATCAGACCCCACTTCGTTGTAATCAATGCCTCAGCGATCCCGGAGGCAACGACCGTTGGCTCAACCTCCCCAACTGCTGCCACCGCGGCAAATGCCCGAATCATCCCGGTGACCGTTCCCAAGAAACCGAAGAAGGGGGCAACGACCACAATACCACCCATAAGTTGCATACCTCGGTCAAGAAAACCCAATTCCGAACTCCCGGTTCGCATAACCGCTTCCTCCATCGCCTCTTTTCCCTCACTCGCTCTCTGTAAGGCAGGTAGTAAAACCCGTGATACCGGGCTATGAACCGATGAGCAGAAGTCAATCCCGGCATTGATTCCTTCTTCTTCAATACGCCTTATTAACTCGTTGACGAATTTCTTCGCATTCACCCGTGCGACAATGAACAAAGTAATCAGCCTCTCAATAACTAAGGCAGCGGCAATAACAATACAGGCTAATAAGAACCACATTATGCCACCGCCCTTAATGAATTCCTGAACCATATTTCCTCCTCATAAGTTTCATTCTAACCTTTTATGATACAAAAAAAAACTTTCTTGTCAATAGTATCTTTTGCGGTGAGTAAAATAGATGAGAGAAGCACCGGCAATCAGAAGAACCGAAATTTTTCAGGGCAAAAAGATTCTTTTTTAAGATTTGGGCAATTTTGCATTCCGCAACCCGCAGGATTCTAAAACTTAGGAATTGAAACTTCGTTGTTATGAAATCTATATGCCATCGCTTCTTCTTACTTCTCCTTTTGTGTCGAGCAATTCGCTTCTCCACATTATTTAATCCTGAGCCGACATAGATGTAATATCCCTCAGGAAATTTCCGATGACCGAGAGAACCAACCTTTATTCTCTGTTCCCTTCTGTTCCTTAATAGGATAAGATAGGAAACTTTCATTTTGGATGAGAAGAATAGGAAAGGAAGAGTTTTCCCCATTCGGTCTTTAAGAACTCTTTCTTCCGCCGGCGACCAATCAAAGGAAACCAGAGATAATCGTGATAGATTGTGGAGGCAATCGGTGCCCATATCCAGAGA
The DNA here is from genome assembly GCA_037446935.1 of Caldifarciminota bacterium. Classification (GTDB taxonomy): domain Bacteria; phylum Hydrothermota; class Tepidihabitantia; order Tepidihabitantales; family JBDRVQ01; genus JBBIHO01. The sequence goes on from JBBIHO010000034.1 coordinate 5,649, forward strand.
GGAGAGTGGAGGGCAATTCTCTTTAGTGGTTTCAAAAATCCCTTGCGTAATGCCTGGTCACCGAAGATGACAAAACTCTTCTTCGTCTTAAAGCCAAAAGAGATTCCTGAGATATCTTCACCCACAACCTTTATTTTTTCTAAATCGGCAATACCTAATCCCATCTCATGGGCAATTCTTAAATAATCAATCTTTAATGGCTCAAATCCCATAATCTTTGCCGCTACCGCATCCACCGCGACCGAATCAAAAGATGCAAGGATTAAATTTCCGATATAAGGAATCATTGTTCGCGGTCCAGCACCGTCACCACATACGGTTCCATCCATCACCGCAAAGACCTCCGGATGAATCTCCCGCTGCATAAAGAGGAGGTCAACCAAGACTTCGTGGATAAATTCATGCCCGTAATGGCGAACTTCGCGGAGGAGTCCACCGAAGGCATTCGTCACCGCACCGGTGGTAACTGAATGCCCATGGGTCTTCATCGTCGGTAGATGGATAATACTCTTCCCAAAGAAGATTTTTGGGACAAAAATCCCTTCCGGGAATATATCCGGGAGTTTCAAAAGGGATGCCTTTGGGCGGAACTCTACCCATTCCATTTCCGGGAGGGCAAAGAAAGGCATCTTATATTTCTCTAAGACCGAAAGCCAGCCTTGATTCTTTGCCCCCTTACGGGCATCAGTGACCACAGTCTTATTTTCTAAGGGATAAATCTTATTCTTATCATAGCCTGCGGAAGTGAGGTAGTGAAGAACGCCATCCAGTTGCCAGGGAGGAGAAGAGGATGCCGGATAAAAGATAGTCCAGGAGAGATTTAACTTTATAATTATCTCCCGCGTTAGCGGAACCCTCTCCTTAAAACCCGCCATTTCCATTATTCTTTTGTAGTCATTAATGACAGTTGCCGGTGATGTTCTTAGGACAAAGACAGTAGACATATTACCCCACCTTCAGATAGATGATTAAAATGATACTGAAAGCCCAGAGGAATATATCAAGAGCGAGAGGCATATCTTTTATCAAAGCCCTTTCCGGATTTTCTAATGAATGAGTATGATAGACCAAATAGAGATAGCGGAAGATGCCATAAAGGACGAAAGGAAGTGTCCAGACTAATTTGTCGGTTTTAAATTTTGCCACCGTCTCCGGAGCAACCGTATAGATGGCATAAGAGACGACCGTCGCTGCGGTTACCACCGATGTCATCTGGTCTAAAAAGTTGTGAGAATAATGTGCCAAGACACTCCGATGGGCGACGGAATCTTCTTTCAGGAGAGAAATTTCGGTCTTCCTTTTTGTGATTCCTAAAAATAGGGCTAAAAGAATTGTGCAGATAAAAAGCCAGACCGATAGACTCACATCAATCACGACCGTTCCGGCAAAGGCACGCAGAACAAAGCCCATCGCAATTGCTAATAGATCAAGAATCACGATACCTTTTAAGTAATAAGAATAGGAAACGGTCAGGGCAAGATAAATGACGAGGATAAGAAAGAATTTTTGATTTAAGAGATAACCGCTAACCAAAGAGAAGAGGATGAGAAGAATGGCAAAGATAACAGCAAAACGCACTTTCACCCGACCGGCGGCAATTGGTCGCAACCGCTTTTTCGGATGGATACGGTCCTCTGCCAAATCCTTTATATCATTTATTATGTAAGTAGCACCGGAGACAAGGGAGAAGAGAAAAAAGGCAATGAGGGATTTTAGAAGATAGGGAAGATGAAAGAGATTCTGGGAGAAGAGAAGCCCAGCAAAGACAAAGACATTCTTTGACCACTGTAAAGGCCTTAGGCTTTTGATTAGGTCTTTAATCATCTATCAAGGTCTAAATCTTTACCAATTTTATCAATCGGCCACCACTCTTAATAAAGTAGATCCCTTTTGGCAAAGATACGACCCCCATCTCCTTTCCATAAAGGTTGTAGACCTTACCGTTAAAGGCCCTATTCGCCGGGCTAAAATTCCTGCTCCAGATTGTTGGAAATGGGTTGGCGTTAAGACGCGAATAGTTGGAAATCCGCAATGGGGGAGGAGTTGCAATCGCGGTCACTGGAAGGTGATAGATGATTCCATCAAGGTCAAATCCCGCATAGGGTTCGGATTGGGAACCAGAATTCGCATCGGTAATCTTAATATAATAGGCGCTATCAATACCTGCCGATGAAAGGTCAAATCCCTGAGTTCCTTGTCCTTGACCTAAGGAATACCAAGTGGCAAAGAGGTCAATCGCACAGGAGACATTATACCTTTCAGTTATTCCATCATTCCCTTCAACAACTGTAAAATCATTGCCTGACTGATTTCGCACAGGAAATCCCTTAGGAAGTCCAATCACAATCTCACCACCATAGGATAAGGAGAAGAATAGACTGTCAGGAATTCCGAGGCAGGAGGGAGTGATTGTCACCTGAGATTCATCATTCGTCGCCCTTTTCACCCACTCCACCTTAAACCCATAACCTTCATTGGTCGTGGAAGGCTTCAGGCAAATGTCTAAATCCAACGGGGCACGGGTCGGAATCAGAATTCCTATTCTCTTTACCTCATAGCCCGGAGAATAGACTTCTAAGGTGCACCTCCCACCCTCTGCGAACTTATGGTAAAAACCGGTTGGGAGATAGGAATATGTCTGCCATCTTACTGGACCTTTAATCTTAATTAGTGCCGAAAGGGGTGATAAGTTGAAGGTATCTAAAACCCTTCCCTTTACTCCCCATTCCGCAATCGTGAGCATATCTAAGAGTGCTCGGCGGTTAGCGATACAGATAGAATCAATCCTTGACTGGGAAGAAGGATACTGAGTTTCAATCGTTGTGGCAATTGCCCCAGTTATGCCAAAGACCATATCCTGACAACTTCCCCTCACTTCATACCAGTCATAACCATTTATCGGTGTTAAACGAGTTGTTGAGGAGCCATAAGTGGAATCCGCATACCTCTGGGAGAGATAGATTATAAAGGCAGAATCCGGGGGGTCCTTCGGATGAAAATCCCATGGATAATTCACATAGGAAGCGGTAGAATGATATTCGTATTCTAATGTGATAGGATTCTTCTCCGAATGTCTTCTGATTGCCTTCGTCTCCGGCTGAGAAAAAGGCGAAGTAGAACCACCAGCACCAGCCCACATATAACCGTAATCCCGATTTAAGTCAACCCCTCTTCCATTATACCGGCTATTAGAAATATGACCGTCAGGATTGAGAATCGGCACAATAAAAATCTGGCGGTTATTGACCAAATATTGCACCTGAGGGTTTGAGGAGTAATTTTCTAATAGATAGCGGAGAAAGGATAAGGTTATCTCGGTAGAAATCTTTTCATTTCCGTGATGGGCGCCAATTAACCTCATTCCGATTTCCGGCTCGCTCTCCTGTGGATTATCACTCACCTTCATTCCGAAGATTCTATTTCCATTATAAGAAAGTCCCAAGGTTTCAAGTTTTGCAATATTGGGATAGGTTTCCGCTAATGAGCGCATAATACTGCATACCTCAGCATAAGTATGATAATAGGGGAGGAGTTTTTCTAATTCTCTTGAATAGTCTTCAATCAAAACCGAAACCTGAAAGCCCCGATTTTGGAGTTCGGAAATCTTCGCTGGGGTGGCAAAGGCAAATACCTTCCCTTCCTTCACATCTTGAATCGGTATCTCTAAATCATAGAATATTTCCAAATCAGAGCGGGAAGAGATAGTCGTTACAATCAACCGCTCCTGTCCCAATAAATGGGCAAGGAGAGAAAAAAGGGAAAGGATAAAGATATATTTTTGCATATTAAATTATAATCCTTTCTCTCTCATTGTCAACATTGGGTCTTCTGGGTGTGGATTAGAAGTTTCCTAATCTCTTCCGCTATCTTCCTTGCTCCGTCAATCGGCAATTTACCAAATCCCTTCTCCGCCATCTCTAAGAGTTTCCCTTCCTCCCTTAATCTTAAAATCTCTTCACCAAATCTTTCTGCCGCAAGCGGAAGTGAGACCCCTTGCTTAAAGGCGAACTCATAATTGAGTGGGGCGTAAGAACCGATATGAGGAAGGAGACAAAAGAGCGGTAATCCCAAACCACAAGCCCAATTCGTTCTTTCGTGTGCCGGAGCAACAAAACCGTCTATCAACTCTAAAACCTTTCGCACCTCTTCGTTCTCCTCCTTTCGGTTTCGGGTAAAGATAACCTCCCCTTTTGGCACACGTCTCTCAAAAAACCTTTTAATCCTTAAATTATCCCCCGAAAATAAAAGAACGCCCACTCCCGCCTTAATTGCCGAATCTGCCGCCTTCACAATCTTTTCAATATGGATCCTTGGATAAGCGCCCGAGGAGAAGAAGGCGACCGCCAATTTACTCTTATCCCTTAACCTTTTAACCCTTGCCAAAAAACTTCTCTCCGCCACTGCCAATAACTCCGGTTCAATGACCAAACCAGTAACCAAGACTCGCTTTTCTTTAATTCCGGAAGCCACAAATTCCCTCTTGGTCTTTTGGAGTGGAACGAATGAGACATCTGCATCAACAATGCTCTCTTTGGGTGCAGCAATCTCACCGTGAATATAAAAGACTTTATATCTATCCTTTAATGCTTTCACTAATAATGGATGAGAAACTACAACCACCTCATTCCCTTTCAACTCCTTCTCTAAATCATGAGCGATATAAGATAAAAGCAATTTTGGCAAACTACCCTTTCTTCTTAGAGCATTATAAATCTGAGTTAATCTTCCTCCCCTACCACCTAAAAGATAGCAAGCCTTCAGGAGACCCCATTCCCTTTTAATCAGGAGCGTCCTGCCGGGATAGACCTTTAAGAAACTATCAAGGTAGTTAGGATGACCCCTTCCAATCTCCAGACTGACACAAGGTAGCATCATATTCTTTTAACCCTTTTAAGTATTCTCGCAATAATCAATGCTACCAGGGCACTACCGGCAATGATTGCCCCCCAGATTCCCAAAAGCGAAAGACTCGTTACGAAAATCCCGGCAAAGAGAACACCTAATGCGATAGCGAGAAAACTCAATTTGAAATCCATCCCTAAGAGAAAGGCGGCAACAGAACCGGTCCAGGCACCGGTTCCGGGTAGAGGAATCGCAACAAAGAGCATTAGACCCAAAAACTTATATTCCTCAATTATCCTACTCCTCCTCCTTGTGCGAGTGAATAGCCAGTCAAAAAAATTATTGAAAAAAGGGATATGCCTTAAAAGTATTGTAATTTTATCTAAAAATAAGAGTAGAAAGGGGACCGGAAGAATATTTCCGAGAAGTGATAAAAAAAATACCTCATACCAGACTAAATGGTAAAGATTTATTCCTACCGGAATTGCCCCTCTCAATTCAACAACTGGTAATAAAGCAATAATAAAGACCGTCAATTCTGGTGAGATTCCCAAACCTTCTAACTTATTGATTATCGCTTCCCGCATCACCCATAATACCCATTTTCTTCGCCCTGTCAACGACTATCAACTAACCTTCTTTGCAATATAGTCAATATATTAACTCTTTACATTTTTAACCCCCTGTTTTATAATATGGTTGATAAGAAGATAAGAGATGTTTGGGTCAGCCTTCTTTTGGTGCCTATTGCCCATCATACCGAG
>JBBIHO010000035.1:0-3370 GCA_037446935.1 Caldifarciminota bacterium
AAATTGGTTATAATTGTATATATTGGGTATAAGGTATTAGAAGGCCTATGAATGAAGAAGAATATTTAGATTTCCTGTTAATGCAATGTATTGAGGCGAATGCCTCTGATATTCATTTAACGGTCGGCCGACCTCCAACCTTAAGAATTGACGGAAAACTTTTCCCGATAGACAGGACATCAGTATTAACTCCGGAGATGACCTCAAAATTTAAGGACATCGTTTCGCGTCATGCTCGACATCTACGAGTCCAAATTGAAGACGGTGGCGGTGGTGATTTTGGTTTCAACTACAAGGATATTGCTCGTTTCCGGGTGGCGATTTATAAACAGAAAGGATATTTCGGATTAGCGTTGCGTTTAATTCCCCGCAAGATTATGACTTTTGAAGAGATAGGGTTTCTCCCGCATCTTATCCCTAAGATTAAATTTCTCTTAGACCGTCCCCATGGTTTAATTCTGGTAACCGGTCCAACCGGGTCGGGAAAGACAACGACTCAGGCAACTTTTATTGATTATATCTTGAATTCCCCACGGCATATCTTGACAATTGAAGACCCGATAGAATTTGTCCATGAACATCGGGCAGGGATTATAACCCAGCGTGAGGTGGGAACGGATGTTGCTTCCTTCCGTGAGGCGATAATGAAAGGATTGCGGTCAAATCCCAATGTTATCCTGGTCGGTGAGATTAGGGATTTGGCAACTGCGGAAGCCACGGTCTGGGCAGCAGAATCCGGACACTTGGTAATCGGAACTCTGCACACGACCAATGCTCCGGAGACAGTGACCCGATTTATTGATATATTCCCGCCAGAGATTCGTGACCAGATAAGAATCCAATTCTCAATTTCTCTCTTAGCGGTCTTTTCTCAGCGACTTCTTCTGCGGGCAGAAGGTAAAGGAAGGATTGCCGCTTTTGAAATAATGATGGCGACACCAGCGGTTAAGAACTTAATCCGGGAGCGAAAGATTGAGCACCTCCCCTCAGCAATTCAAACCTCTACTTCAGAAGGAAGCATCTCTTTTGAAGCCTATCTGGCAGAACTTTATAAAGCGGGCAAAATTACTTATGAGACTGCCTTAGCCAACGCTACTGACCAGAAGGCACTGCGTGACCTTATTGAATACACCGGCCGAAGATATAAGAGTTAAAGCGAGCGATTAAATCTAAGCAGAGGCATTGAGAGCATAAAGGAGGGTGAGTCTTAATTTTTCGTTTCTGCGGGAAGTTCCGAATAGGGGAGAAGTCTTCGGATGGCTCATTAAATTTCTGAAAAATGAAGGTTGACAATTTTAATTATTCTGTTAAAATTGGTTATGGAGAATAAGACTCTGGCGGCGATTGGTTATCTCCCTTTCTTTTTTCCCCTGCCTTTATATTTAGGAAAGGACGATGAATTTTCCCAATTCCACGGCAAGCAGAGCCTTATCTTACTAGCCACATTAATAATTATCTGGCTCTTAATCTGGTTTCTCGGTTTAATCTTTGGGGGAATCTTAGGGCATATCTTTATCATCGGCATATTCTTTCGGATACTTTACTGGCTGATAAGAAATATTATCGGCGGGGCGGCATCAATTGCTTATATAATTTTAGTTATCTTAGGAATCATCCATTCCTTGCAGGGAAGATACTGGGAGATTCCGGTAATTGCCACTATTTCTCGTCGGATAAAGGTCTAAAAAATATAATCCGGAAGGAACCCCCTATATGTCTAATAATGTCTGATAAGATACATTATGTAAACTAATGGGATTAATGAAAAGTTGGTTAGATGTTATGTTTTAAGTCTCTCCCCGATTATTAATTAAACCCACTCCGGTGGTTCGTAATTTGGAGCCTCCTTAGTAATGATTATATCGTGCGGGTGGCTCTCTTTTAATCCCTCAGCAGTAATCTTCACAAAACTAACCTTTCTTCTTAATTCTCTAATATTCTTTGCCCCGCAATAACCAAACCCAGCCTTTATCCCCCCAATTAACTGATATATAACCTCAGAAACCGGACCCCGATAAGGAACCCTTCCTTCAATTCCTTCGGGGACAAATTTCTTTGCCTCTTCTTGGAAATATCTATCCTTTGAACCCCTCTGCATTGCATCTAAGGAGCCCATTGCCCTGTATGTCTTATAGCGTCTCCCCTCAAATAAGATGTCTTCTCCTGGGCTCTCTTCGGTCCCGGCAAATAAGTTCCCTAACATAATCGTATCCGCACCAAAGGCAAGTGCTTTTACAATATCGCCGGAATATCTTATTCCGCCATCGGCGCAAAGAGGGATTTTATATTTTTTAAGAACGGAACTGGCGTCACTAATTGCGGTGAGCTGGGGAACGCCGATACCGGCAATGACCCGGGTGGTGCAGATTGAACCCGGTCCAATCCCAACCTTAATTCCATCAATATCCAACCTTACCAGTTCGCGACAGGCATCCTTCGTTGCAACATTACCAACGATAATATCCGTATCTCTATATTTCTTTCGCAGGAGGCTTGCGGTCTTTATTACCAATTCGGAGTGGGCGTGAGCGGTATCAATAACAATTGCATCCACCCCGGCATCAACTAATGCCTCAACCCGCCTCTCAGCATCTTTTCCCACACCGACCGCGGCAGCAACCCGCAATCTACCCAAGGAATCAACCGTCGCATAAGGGTGCTCCAATTTCTTTAATATATCCTTAGCGGTAATTAACCCTTTGAGGTAACCTTTATCATCAACAATCGGCAGTTTCTCAATCTTCTTCTCCTTCAAAATCTGCCTTGCGGAATCTAATGTTATACCCTCCTTTGCCGTAATGAGACCTTCTTTTGTCATTATTTCTGATAGTTGTTTATTTAAGTCGCTTTCAAATCGGATATCCCTCTTCGTTACTATCCCGACGAGTCTCCCTTCGTCATCAACGATTGGCACACCGGAGACCGAATATTTCTCCATCAACTCCCGACAATCTCTTATCGTATCCTGGGGTTTTAAGGTGAAAGGCGAAAATATCATTCCACTCTCCGCCCTCTTTACCTTCGCCACCTCTTTTGCCTGTTCATCAATCGGAAGATTTTTGTGAATCACGCCGATTCCACCGGAAATTGCTAGGGCAATTGCCATCCTTGATTCGGTAACCGTATCCATCGCCGCACTCACTAATGGGATATGAAGGGTAATTGAGCGGGAGAATTTAGTTGTTAAAGATACATCCTTTGGTAGAACCTTTGAGCGGTTAGGAATTAATAATATATCATTAAAGGTTAATCCCTCTTTTATTCTAATCCTCCCTCTCATCTTAATAATTATTTGCGGGAGATAAGTTCTTCAATCTTCTTCTCAATCTCTTTAACCGCTTCCTCACTGAAGCCAACCTTTTTTAGTTGC
>JBBIHO010000035.1:3380-11121 GCA_037446935.1 Caldifarciminota bacterium
AGAATAAAAAGTGGTGGGATAGCCTCCACCCCATAATTCTTCGCTATCTTATCTTCACCGATAAGCACAGGGTAATTTATTTTCAATTCGTCTTGGGTTTTCAGGAGGGCAGTCTTTTCATCCAGACCAATTCCTAATACCACCACTTCCCGATCTTTATATTTTTCGTAAATCTGGACGAGGTGGGGTATTAAGAGACGGCAAGGAGGGCACCAGGTTGCCCAGAAATCAAGAACTACCACCTTTCCCTTCAATTTGGAAAGGGTAACCTGCTCTCCGGTAAGGGTTGGTAAGGTAAAATCCTTAGATGGCTCTAAATCACTTCTCACCCCGCAGGCAAGAAACAATAAGGTCAAAAATAAACTTACTTTATTTTTCATTTCCTCTCCCCCTTAAAATCTTTTCAATCTTTTCTTTTAGATACTCTTTGGGACAGGCACCAATCACCTTATCAACAACCTTTCCTTTTTGAAAGAAGAGGATTGCTGGAATATTCATTATTGAGTATCTCTCAGCCAGTTCCGGTTCCAGATCAACATTAACTTTACCAATCTTTACCTTTTCACCATAATCTTTTGCCAATTCTTCAATTATCGGTGTCATCGTCTGACAGGGCATACACCACTCAGCCCAGAAGTCAATGACCGCTAAGGAGGAATTTATCACCTCCGAAAAGTTATTCTTATTGATTTCAATTGCCATAGTTATTATATACTAAAAAATGGTTAAAAGTCAACTACCGTATCTTTATCTTCTCTTGGAGGGTTGTCACATAAGAGAGTTGTGCCTTCGCATCCTCCTTTGCCGGGTCGGTAGGATAATCTTTAATAATCCTCTCGTATATCTCCTTTGCCTTTTTGTAATTTCCAAGATTTTTATAGCAGCGGGCAGCGGAAAGGAGTGCCGGTTGCGCAAAGGGTGATTTTTTATATTCCTTAGCCACCCTTTCGTAAGATTCACCTGCCTTTTTATACTCCTTCACCTCCTCATAACAGTTGGCGATACCTAAAAGGGCACTCGGAGAGAGAACCGGGTCTTTCTTATTTTTATTGTAAAAATTGGCAAAGGCACGACGTGCCTCATCGTAACGCTGGGTATTAAAATAAATCGTTCCTAAATAAAATTGTGCCTTTATTCCCAATTTTTGATTGGGAAAACGACGGGCAATCTCCAAGAACTTCTCCTCCGCTTGTCCGAGATTGCCGCCAGAATAAATTCCTAATGCCTCAGTGAAACGAACCGAGACCTCAGGATTCTCCTTCGGTTTTGCAGAGAAGAAGAGAACGATAATTATCACCACCGCCAGCACCCCACCAACAATCATCAGGAATTTCTGGCGATCGCGATAGTAGAGGGAGAAGAATTTTGCTATATAATCCTGCAATTTATCCTCTTTTATATCCTTCATATTCTTATACCCCTGGTGAGAGTCGAACTCACGACCTACGGTTTAGGAAACCGTCGCTCTATCCAACTGAGCTACAGGGGCCTGATTCCTTATATTATAAGTGAATAAAATGCGCTGTCAAGAAAAAATAATATAAGAACAAAAACCACGATTGACATTTTTATGAAATTTGATAAACTTATCCGTATGCGAAGATGTAAGAAATGGTCAAGGGAAGAAGTGATAAGAACAATAAAAGAGTTTCACCGCAAGGAAATTCCTCTTAATTTTGGCTATGTCACAAAGGATGTGATAGCGGTTGCCAATTTTGGTTCCGGGAAAAATGCAATCAACGCCGCTGGCCTTGATTACTCCAAAATAGAAAAACAAACCGAGGTTGTCAAAGAGATAAAGAGACTTTACGAGAAAGGGGTGGATGTATCTACCCGGGAAGCGAGAAAAATCTTCCAAACTCTCTATGCCGCATCAATCCGCTCCTTCAATTCCTGGAAGGAAGCGGTGGCGGCGAGTGGTATAAGAATTGATGCCAACTATTGACCTTCGTCATTAGGTTGACCAGTATTTTAAGATGCGGATTCTAATTGTTGGTTCCGGCGGTCGCGAACATGCAATTGCCTATTCTCTTTCCCATTCTCCTAATACCGAAATCTTTGCCTGCCCGGGCAACGGCGGAATATCTACCATTGCCCACTGCCATCCCATTCCAGCAAACGATATAAACTCTCTTCTTTCTTTTGCTAAAGAGAATAAAATCTCCTTAACCGTTGTCGGACCGGAATTACCGCTTGCCTTGGGAATCGTTGACATATTTGAAAAGGAAGGACTTTTAATCTTTGGACCAAACCGAGAGGCATCCCGTTTAGAATGGGATAAGGGTTTCGCGCGGGAGTTTATGCGTAAATACGGTATCCCATCCCCTGACTTCTTTGTCACCGAAAGTCCCCAGGAAGCGAAAGATTTCGCCCTCCAACTTCTCGCCCGAAGTAAATTCCATTCCTGTGTAATTAAGGCATCCGGTCTTGCTTATGGTAAAGGTGCCTTTATCTTAAAATCAAAAGAAGAGATAGAAAAGACGATTGAAGATGTAATGGTAAAGAAGAGATTGGGTGAGGCAGGAAATAAGGTAGTGGTAGAAGAATTTATCTCCGGCGAAGAGGCATCTTTAATTGCCTTCACCGACAGTGAAACAATCCTCCCCTGCCTCCCTTCTCAGGACCATAAGCGTTTATATGATAATGATGAGGGTCCAAATACTGGTGGGATGGGTGCCTATGCCCCGGTGCCACTCATTGATGAGGAGAAGCAAGAATTGGCACGGAAAGAGATTTTTTTACGATTACTTAATGGGCTGAAAGAAGAAGGAATCTTATATAAAGGAGTAATCTACGCTGGAATCATTTGTGCCGGCGAAGAAATCTATGTCTTAGAATTTAACTGCCGTTTTGGCGACCCGGAAAATCAGGCATTGTTGCCTCTCCTGAAAACTGACTTGAAAGAGATTATGCTTTCTACTATTGAACAAAGACTCAAAGATATGAAGTTAGATTGGAAAGCGGGCTATGCCCTAAATGTGGTTCTTGCCGCTGCCGGTTATCCCGGTAGTTATGAAAAAGGGAAGGTCATAAAACTTCCGGAAAGATACGAAGATGCGATAATCTTTCATTCCGGAACCGAAAGGAGAGATAATCAATTCTATACTGCGGGCGGAAGGGTAATTTCGGTTACCGGTTTAGGAAAAAGTCTCCCCGAAGCGAAGGAAAATGCTTATAAGGTCTGCGCGGCAATCCAATTTGAGGGAAGGCACTTCCGCACGGACATTGGTGATAAAGGAATAAATAAACTCTATGAAAAAGGTAAAGTGGCAGGATAACCCATCCTTCATTAGAAAGTTGCAAGAAGCAATGAATAGAGGTGCGGTTATCCTCCCTTACCGCAATACCGAAATTCTTATTTCACCGGTAAAAGAAAATTTACCTCTCCCCTATCGTTTAGTCTTCTGTCTGGAAAAGATAAGAGAGGAGATTAAAAATAACTCCCCAGCAGTTAATTTAATTTTAACCGAACGCATCTTAGAGAGAATCTTTCCGACTTCCCTCCTTTTCCATATCTCCGATAAAGAATATTTAACGCTTGTTTCCGAACCTATCCTTAATAAGATTTTTCCCAACGATGCGGAGATTTATTTTTCCGAATGGGAAGAAGATGAAGGACCCTCTGTCCAAGAAATTACCCTGAAGGTGGAGCGGGAGATAAAAATTAGGCGACCATTTACAATTTTAGACATCCGACAATTGCCCTTCCTCTTAGAGAAAAAAGGTGAGGTCGGAATTTATGATATTGAAGAGGCGATTGGCACAGGTGCTGCCAAAGGACTGGCGAAGCCAGAAGTCCCTGCAGGGTATGAGAAGATAAAAATTTCCTCCAACCTTTTCTTTTCGGTCTTATTTGTTTGCACCGGCAATACCTGCCGGAGTCCGATGGCAAAAGGAATTTTAGAGAAGATGCTAAAGGATTCTCGCGTCTTCATTTATTCGGGTGGAACAAATGGCTTGCGTAATTCTTCGGCTTCGGATAATGCAATACGAGTAGTCGCCAGATTTGGTGGCGATATATCCCGCCATCTCTCCCAGCCTTTGACCCTGGAGATGATTGAGAGTGCCGATTTAATCTTGGTTATGGAGAGACGCCATATGTTAAAGGTTCTGGAGATGGTGCCCGAAGCAAAGAATAAAGTATTTATGCTCTCTTCTTATCCTGAAAGAGAGGGGAAGGATATTATTGACCCAATTGGCCTTCCCGAGGAGACATTTTTGGAAATTGGTAAAGAGATGAAAATATATTTGGAAAAGGTTGCTAAGGATATAAGAGAGAGGTTATTATGACACAATTTTTAACTACCGAACAGAAGATGATAAAAGAGTTGGCAAGAAAGATTGCCGAAGATAAAGTAAAACCAGTCCGACAGAAGTTGGACGAGACGGGCGAATATCCATTTGAGATAATGAGGGAGTTAGCGAAGGCTGACCTATTTCGGATCTACATCCCACAAGAATACGAGGGAATGGGCGGCGGTGTCTTTGAGATGTGCCTGGCGGTGGAAGAGATTTCTCGTGTCTGTGGCGGGGTTGGTGTCTCCTATGCCGGTTGCGGGCTGGCAGCATTTCCAATAATCCTCTTCGGATCTGAGGAGCAGAAGAAGAAATACCTACCCCGGATTGCCAGTGGTGAAATTGCCGCCTTTGCGGTTACCGAAAGCCAGGCTGGTTCTGATGCCGCAAATGTTCAGACAACGGCAAAAAGGGATGGTAGTTATTATATCCTTAATGGAACAAAACAGTTCATAACCAACGGTGGTGTTGCCAATATCTATGTCGTGATTGCCGCTACGGATAAGAGAAAGGGAGCGCGGGGACTCTCTGCCTTCATTATTGAAAAGGGAACCGAAGGTTTTTCTTTTGGTAAGGAAGAAAATAAGATGGGAATAAGATGTTCCAAGACGACCGAACTTGTCTTTCAGGACTGCCGGGTTTCAGAAGAGAACCTTTTAGGAAAGGAAGGAATGGGATTTATCATCACGATGCGGACATTTGATAAGACAAGACCCGGTGTCGGTGCCCAGGCGTTGGGAATCGCTCAGGGGGCACTGGAAAGTGCCTTAGAATATGCGAAGGGGAGGATTCAGTTTGGACAACCGATCGCCTCTTTCCAAACCATCCAGAATTATCTGGCGGATATGGCGACCGAAATTGAAGCGGCAAGGCAACTGGTCTATTATGCAGCAAAGGTTGCCGACGCAAAAGTGAAGAATATCTCAGCGCTTTCGGCAATGGCGAAACTCTTTGCCTCGGATGTGGCGATGCGGACAACAATCAAGGCGGTCCAGATTTTTGGTGGCTACGGCTATATGAAGGATTACCCGGTGGAGAAGATGATGCGCGATGCGAAGATTACCCAAATATACGAAGGGACAAATGAAATTCAGCGGTTAGTCATCGCTTCTGAGTTATTAAAAGGAACCGCCTATCCTGATTTATGATAAGAAAATTTATTGGAATATTAATTATCTTTCTACCATCCTTCTCTTTTTCTTCCAATCCGTATTTAGATAAACTCCACTTTGAAGCGATGCGAAGAGAGAGACCAAATGATTGGGAAGTATTAACAAAACTCGGCATTGCCTATTTTAAGTTGCGAGAATGGGAAAAGGCAAAGGAATGTTTAGAAGATGCCTTAAACCTCTCCCTGACCTCTGAGACGAAGTTATACTACTATAAGACACTTGCCAAATTATCCGAAGGGGATCCAAAAGAAATCGTTAACTTAAAAAAGAAGATTAAGGCTCTGCTAAAGGAGAAGAATGAAGATAACCTAACAATTGCCTACGAGGTTTTAAGGATTATTGATACCCTTGCCGCAAAGGATGTAGAGAAAGAGATTCTAAAAACCTTTCCGGAGAGTAAGACCGGTTACTCAATAATTTCTAATAATATCTTCTATGATAGCCTCTATCCCATCTGGACGAATGATACCTTAAAGGTTAAATATATAATAAGATTCCTTGACCGGTATCCAAAAACGGAATGGCGATTCACCGCCTATCAATTCCTTTTGAGTTCACTCTTTAATCTAAAAGACCATCCATCTTTAATCTCTCATATAGAAATGATGCTGAAAGAAGATTCCTTAAATCCCTTTGCTTATAATCTCAGTGCCGCCTTATTATTAAGGTCTGAGACCCTCACTTTGCGGGCAAAGGAATATGCCGCAAAGGCAATAGAATTAGAGCCTCTGTTTCCGAAGTTCAAAAACCTTCCTGAAGAACAGTGGCAACTCTTAAAACCACGGCTATTCGGTGATGCCCGATTCAATTATGCCCGCTCCCTTCTTAGATTGGGAGATTTAGATTCTGCTGCAATCTATATCCAATCAGCGATTAAGGGGACAATCTTTGATTTGGATAATGATGCCACCGCATCTCCTTACTATTACCTTTTAGGGCTAATTGAGGAGAAGAGGGGAAATCTTGATTTGGCAATCAAAGCCTATATCCAATCCCTGACCGAAGGCGATGTTAATAATTTCTGGACACCAAAGGCCGATTCCGGATTGAAGAGGGTATTCTTAACGAAGTTCAAAGATACGACAAAGATAATGGAGAAAGTAAGGAGACTCACCAATTATCAAGGTGTGATATTTGAAGATATTACCGAAAAGGTAGGATTAAAAGAGAGAAGGGAAGGAAGGGTTGCCTTTGGCGATTATGATAACGACGGCTATGAAGATTTACTCTTGAATGGCTGCAAATTATTTAAGAATATGAAGGGCAAGAGATTTATTGAAGTGACAAGGTCAGTAGGTCTTGATACCATATCCTTTGCCTCCGGTGGTCTATTTGCCGACTTTGATAACGATGGCTTCTTAGATATCCTTTCCCTATCCGGTGGTCCCAAAGGTGATAAACTTTTTCGGAATAATGGAAACGGGACCTTTACCGATGTCTCCGTAAAGGCAAATATCTCTGATGATTATCCAACCGAAGGGGCAGGTGTTGGTGATTACAATAATGACGGGTTCTTAGATATATACCTTGCAAACTATGAAGATTGGCCAACCCATAAATATTTTCCTGATTTCCTCTATAAGAATAATGGCGACTTAACCTTTACTAACATTACAGAGGCGGCAGGAATCATTCCGCCTTTTAACGAGAACCGAGCAGGAAGGGGTGTTAATTGGGGTGATTATAACAATGATGGAATGATTGACATCTATGTATCAAATTATCGCTTGCAGGAAAATTTCCTATGGCATAATATCGGAAATAAAAGATTTACCAATATCGCTCCCTACTTAGGGGTCTCCGGCGATGAGAATATGGACTATTATGGTCATACGATTGGCTCCCAGTGGGCAGATTATGATAATGACGGAGATTTTGATTTAGTCACCTGTAATTTAGCCCATCCCCGATATATTGAATTCTCCAACCGCACAAAATTATATGAGAACCAAGGTCCACCCGAATATAAATTTATTGATAAGAGAAAAGAGTCCGGAATAAAATACGAAGAGACCCATTCGGAACCTTCTTTTGCTGATATTGATAATGATGGCGATTTAGATTTATACATAACATCCGTCTATGAGAACCGGAGGAGTTTCCTATACGAAAATGATGGTCGCGGCAATTTTAAGGATATTACCTATTTAAGTGGCACAAGGGTATTTAATGGCTGGGGCTCTGCCTTTGCTGACTTTGATAATGATGGCGATTTGGACCTGGTTGTTGGTTCTGGATCTGGATTGAAATTCTTTGAAAACAAGACCACATAT
>JBBIHO010000036.1:0-228 GCA_037446935.1 Caldifarciminota bacterium
ACTTGTTGAGTTTTATTTGGAAGGGGCGGACACAAGAAGCGAAGTCGGTAAGATCTATAAAGGAAAGGTAGAAAATATTATAAAGGGTTTGCGCGGTGCCTTTGTCAACCTCGGCTTGAAAAAGAATGGCTTCCTCCCCCTGGCCGAAATCCCCGACGAAGCCTTCTTAGAAAAACCGGTAATAGAAGAAAAAAGAACCCTTCTCAATCCAGGAGAGGAAATCCTTTG
>JBBIHO010000036.1:329-574 GCA_037446935.1 Caldifarciminota bacterium
ACAATCAACCGCATTGGCATCTCCCAGCGAATAAGAGATAAGAAAGAAAGGATTAGGTTGCGGGACCTCCTAAAAAGGATAAAGAAAACCGAGGCGGGAGTTATCATCCGAACTGCCGCCGAAGGCGCCACCGAGGAAAATATCCGAAAGGAATACCTCATCTTAGAGAAGAAATGGGAAGAGATAAAAGAAAAATGGGAAAAAACAAAGGCACCGGCTCTTCTTTATGAAGAACCCCCATTTCC
>JBBIHO010000036.1:588-3800 GCA_037446935.1 Caldifarciminota bacterium
CGTGACCTCCTCACCCCCAGCACCGAAGCAATTTATTGCGATTCGCGAGAAATAAACGATATGCTCACCTCTTATCTCCAAAAGATCGCGCCCGATGCGCTTTCTCGATTAAAGCTTTACGAAGGGGAAAAGCCAATCTTTGAGAAATTAAAAATTGATGAAGAATTGAAAAGAGGAATTGAGAGAAGGATTTGGCTTAAAAGTGGCGGTTTCATCACCATTGACCAGACCGAGGCAATCGTGGCGATTGATGTCAACACCGGCCGCTTCTCCCAGGAGGAAGACCCCGAGACTCTAATCTTGCAAACGAATTTAGAGGCGGCATCCGAAATTGCCCGCCAGATTCGTCTACGCGACCTATCCGGACTTATTATCATTGATTTTATTGATATGCGCGAGCAAAAAAATACAGAAAGGGTAGTGGAAGAGTTAAAACTCTGTTTAGAAAATGACCGGGCAAAATCCGATTTTGCCCGAATCAGCCGTTTTGGAATATTAGAGATGACCCGCGAAAAAATTAGGCCAACGCTTCTTGACACCCTCTTGGAAGAATGTCCAGTATGCAACGGAAAAGGAAGGATTCCTCACCGCCACGAAATGGCAATAAAGATTAAAAACCAACTGCTGGCAAAAGCCGAAAGTCTAAGAGGGAAAAAGGTGAAAATTCTTGTCCCCTATTTCCTCTATAATTATCTCTTGGCAAATTGGGAAGAGAAGTTAGAAAAACTTATAAAGAAGTTGAAGATTGCCCTTGATTTGAAACCTTCTTTTGAACTCCGCCCGGCGGAGTTCAAAATTATGATTGAGTCCTGATGGGTTAGTAACCCAGGCACGGACTTTTGTGGGACTTGACAGAATGACCTTTTTCTTGTATAAGAGTAGATTATGAAGACGACGACCTTAAAACGAAAAGAAGATATTAAGCGCAACTGGTTCCTTGTTGATATGAAGGATAAAATATTAGGTCGGGCCGCTTCCAAAATTGCCCGGATCTTAATGGGTAAAACTAAGGTCACTTATACCCCACATATTGACAGTGGTGATTTTGTTGTGGCGATAAATGCTAAGAGGATAAAGGTAACCGGTAAGAAACTACTTAATAAGATATATTACCATCATACCGGTTATCCCGGCGGTTTGAAACAGCGACCGCTGGCAGCGATTTTAGCCCAAAAACCCGAAGAGGTATTACGACTGGCGGTAAAGAGAATGCTCCCCAAAAATAAGTTAGGAAGGAAGATGCTTAAAAGACTTAAAATATATCCGGATGCCGAACATCCGCATCAGGCACAAAAACCTATTTTAATAAATATATGAAAGAAAAAATTTTTGCTGTTGGTTCAAGAAAGTCATCGGTTGCCAAGGTTTGGCTTTTGCCCCATGGCAAGGGCTTAATTAAGATAAACGAAAAAGAAGGAAGGTCTTACATCACCCGCAATGACCTCTTTGAATCTATCCTCGCTCCTTTCAAAGTGACCGGAACACTTGGCCAGTTTGATGTAATCTGCAAGACTGCTGGTGGCGGTTTATCAGCACAGAGTAGTGCCATTGCCTTAGGGATTGCCCGGGCACTGGTGAATTATGACCCGGAACTACGAAAGACCTTAAGGAGTGCCGAACTCTTAAAAAGAGACCCCCGGGAAAAAGAGCGATGCAAATATGGATTGGCAAAGAGGAGGAAGAGTTTCCAATGGACAAAACGTTAGAATTCCCCCAAAACCCTGACGATGGCGCTTCCGAAGGACTGGTGAAGCCAGAAGCCCAAGGAAAGCAAGGAGCCGGTGCCTCGCACGAAAGCAAAGCGACCGAACGATTCACCTTAACCTTCCCGACCGCGAAAGCCCTCTTAGAAGCTGGCGTCCACTTTGGCCACCGCACCCGTTTCTGGAACCCTAAGATGCAGCCCTTCATCTATGGTAAGAGAGAAGGTATTTATATAATTGATGTTGAAAAAACATTGGAACGACTTCGTGTCGCCTACGATTTCATAAGAAGGGTTGCGGAACAAGGACAGGATATTCTATTTGTCGGCACGAAACAGCAAGCGAGGCCAATAATTGAAGAAGAGGCACTGCGCTGTGGTGCTTTATATGTGAATGAAAGATGGGTCGGGGGTCTTTTGACCAACTTTGAGGTTGTATCAACCCGCATCAACCGCTACTTGGAATTGGAAAAATTGATTCAGGAAGAAAATATAAGAAAATATCCGACGAAGGAGGCAACCGCTCTGGAAAAGGAATATGGCCGGTTGAAGAAGGTTTTTGCCGGCTTGCGAAATATGGAAAGACTCCCAGGTGCGGTTTTTATTGTTGACCCGCGCCGGGAGGAGACCCCAACCCGCGAGGCAAGAAGGGTTAAGATTCCCATCGTTGGCTTCATTGACACCAATGGCGACCCAACGGGGATTGATTATCCAATTCCCGGAAATGATGATGCGATGCGTTCAATAAAACTCATCACCAGCATAATTGCCAATGCGGTCCTGGAGGGAAAGAAGGTTTTAGAACAGGAAGTGGAGGAGGTTTAGGTAATATGGAGATTCCATTAGAAAAGATAAAAGAACTACGGCAGCGCACCGGGGCGGGAATTTTAGAATGTAAAACCGCCCTTCTCGAATCTGGCTGTGATATTGAAAAGGCAATTGAGTCCTTACGGAAAAAAGGAGTTGCTAAGGCGGAGAAGAAATTAGAAAGACTCACTGCCGAGGGTGTGGTTGATGCCTACATTCACCCCGGGGAAAAATTGGGTGTCTTAATTGAAGTGAACTGCGAAACTGATTTTGTTGCCCGCAACCAGGAATTCCGAAAATTCGTTCACGAACTGGCGATGCAAATTGCTGCTACCGACCCAATCGCGATCTCACCCGAAGAGGTTCCCCCGGAGGTTATTGAACGAGAAAGGCGGATATACGAAAGCCAACTCGCTGATGCCAAGAAACCACCGGCAATCGTCGAAAAGATAGTGAAAGGGAAACTGGAAAAATTTTATGAAGATGTTTGCCTCTTAGAACAGCCCTATATCAAAAATCCGGAGATTAAGGTTAAGGATTACCTTAAGCAACATATTGCGAAATTTGGCGAGAATATAAAAATCCGCCGCTTCGCCCGTTTCAAAATCAGTGAGTAAAACCCACCTTAAATTCAAAAGTTTCATCCTGAAGATAACAGGCGAGGTTTTCAGCATACCCGAAAAACTGGAAAGGCTCTGTCAGG
>JBBIHO010000036.1:3810-11045 GCA_037446935.1 Caldifarciminota bacterium
TAGCCGAACTGCCGGTAAAGAAGGCGGTGGTAGTTGGCGGTGGCAACTTTATCCGCGGCCGGGATAATACCATCGCCTGCTACGCTTCCATCCCCGAGAGTGCCCGCCGACTCCTTGCCGACCGCATCGGACTTCTCGCCACAATCATCAATGGACTAATATTAGAAGATACTTTGCGGAAATATACCGAGACCGTTCATCTCTCCTCCTTGCCCATTCCGGGGATAGTGGAAGGTTATTCAAAAGAGAAAGCGGAAGCGTCATTTAATAAAAAAGAACTGGTAATTCTCTCCGGAGGAATTGGGAATCCTTTCTTTTCCACCGATACCGCCACTGCCTTACGGGCTATTGAGTTGAATGCCGAACTCGTAATGAAGGGAACGCGTGTGAAGGGAATATATTCCTGCGACCCGGAAAGATTTAAGGGGGCAAAATTCTACGAAGTGCTTAGCTATAAAAAGGCATTAAAAGACCGGTTGGCGATTATGGACCAGACAGCATTTCTTCTTTTAAGTGAAGCGAAAAAACCGCTTGTGGTATTTGATATATTTCAAAAAGGGAATATAAGGAAGATATTAGCGAAAAGAAAAATTGGCAGTTGGGTATATTAAATTAAGGAGCCTTTATGTTGGAAGAGATAAAAAGAGGCGCGCGCGAGAAGATGCAAAAGAGTTTAGACCTCTTATCTTCTGAGTTCACCCGTCTGAGAACCGGTCGGGCAAACCCGGCCCTTTTGGATGGCATTAAGATAAATTATTATAATAGCCTTGTTCCACTCAAACAGATTGCCTCCATTACCACCCCCGAACCAAAACTCTTGGTCATCCAACCTTGGGACAAGAGTGCGATTCCAGAGATTGAAAAGGCAATACTGAAAACCGAATTGGGACTAAATCCCCAAGTGGAAGGGAATCTGATCCGGATTCCTATCCCTCCTTTAACCGAAGAACGGAGAAAGGAATTGGTAAAATTGGCGTCGCGCTTAGCTGAGGATACGAAGATCGCCATCAGAAATATCCGCCGGGATGCCAACGAAGAGATTAAAAGAAAGGAGAAGCAGTCTGAAATCTCAGAGGATGATGCAAAAACCGGAATTAAAAAGATCCAGGAACTAACCGACGAATTTATAAAATTAGTTGACGAAACCCTAAAGAAAAAAGAGAAAGAGATTTTAGAGAGTTAGCATATCTTCATCTCCACCCACCAAAGGTAAAAATCCTGTGGATATAAAGATTCCCAACCATATCGCAATCATAATGGATGGCAATGGGCGTTGGGCAAAGAAGCGCGGCCTCCCCCGGTTTTTTGGCCACCGTGTCGGAATCACATCGGTAAAAAAAATCGTAGAGACCTGTAGTAATATCGGAGTTAAATATTTAACCCTCTTTGTCTTCTCCGAAGAAAACTGGCAACGACCAAAAGAAGAAGTAAACCAACTGATGCGTCTTTTAAGTGAAGCGATAAAAAAAGAGCGGAAGGCGCTAAAGAAAGCAGGGGTTAAAGTGAAGGCAATCGGGAGAATTAACAAATTGCCGGAAGATGTGAAAAGAGAATTACTGTCCCTCATTGAAGAGACGAAGGAAAATGAGAAACTTATCCTCATCCTGGCGATCAGTTATGGCGGGAGGCAGGAGATAATTGATGCCTGCGAGAAGATTAAAGATAAAGATATTGACGAAGAGAAATTTCGCCAGTTTCTATACGACCCGGAAATCCCCGACCCTGATTTATTAATTAGAACCGGCGGTGAAAAACGTATCTCCAACTTTCTCCTTTATCAAAGCGCCTATACCGAATTGTACTTTACCGATACCCTCTGGCCCGACTTCCGAAAAAAGGCACTCCTTTTAGCGATTGAAGATTATTCCCGAAGAAGAAGGAGATTTGGCAGGTTAGAAGAGATTGAAGGGTAAAGAATTACTATCCCGCATCATTATCGGTTTTTTCCTTGGGGCACTCCTCATCCTTGCCGCAATATCCCATCCCATCCTCTTCCTCACATTTTTGTTAATCTGGCTTGGGATAGCCACTAATGAGTTTCTCAACCTCTTAGAAAAGAGCGGTCTAAAACTGAATCGCCCAATCTTCATTCTCCTCAACTTCTTCTTTATCCTGTTAATCTATCTTAATGCCCCTCTCCCCTATTTTTCTCCTTTCCTCATTATAATCTTCCTCTGGGCAATTTACCAGTCACCTTTCTCTTCCAAATATTTCACCTATGGCCTATTCTCTCTCTTCTATTTAGCCTTTTTGCCATCCCACTTTCTCCTATTAAAAAGATTGGTTATTATAAATGAACTTTCAAACTACATTCTACTTTTTCCGGTTCTCTTCACCTGGATTAATGATACCCTTGCCTATGGTATCGGAATTGGCATTGGCAAGAAGAAACTATCCCCGGCGATAAGCCCGAAAAAGACCTGGGAGGGTTTCCTCGGTGGACTTATCTTCTCAATCCCTTTTTCTTTCTTCTACCTCAGAAAATTTCTACCCCAAACCCCGCCCCTTTCGTTTATAATTGCCAGCATCTTATTGAGCATCCTTGCGCAGTTGGGTGATTTAGTAGAATCAATATTTAAGCGGGAGGCCGGGGTGAAAGATAGTTCAAATCTCCTCTTGGGTCATGGCGGCTTTCTTGATAGAATTGACAGCCTTCTCTTCACCATCCCTACCTTCTATTATTTTCTAAGAATATTTTTATGTTAAAAAATTATATCTTGGCATTCATTCCTATTTTTGCCTCGGTCAACGCCTTAGGGATTCTTCCCCTCTTCATCAGCCTTACCGAGAATCTCACAAAAGAAGCAAGAAATCGGGTAATTTATCAATCCTTTATTACCTCCCTATCAGTTGCCCTCGGTTTTCTACTCTTAGGAAAGGCAATCTTTAATTTTTTAGGGATAACGATTTACGACTTTATGGTTGCCGGGGGAATTCTATTACTTGCCATCTCCCTTTATGAAATTATTACCACTGAGGAGAAGGTGAAAATTCCTTTTGAGACATTAGGCGCCGTTCCCTTAGGTATGCCCTTAATTGTCGGACCAGCAGTTCTCACCACATCGCTCATCATCGTTGATGCCTATGGAATTCTTCCCACATTAACCTCTCTCATCCTCAATATCATATTTTCTTCTCTGGCCTTTCGTTTCTCAAATCTCATTGTCCAATTTATCGGCGTAACCGGAACCAGGATAATCTCTAAGGTCTCAAGCCTTTTGCTGGCAGCAATTGCTGTGATGCTCATCCGGAAGGGGATAATCAATATCATCACCTCATTTTAGAACCCCATTCCGTCCAATTCGCCAATTTTATCCTCTCTTAAATACTGAAATGATATTTCCAGAAGTGGCATTTTTGGTTTCCAAAGGATGGTCTTTACCCATAAGCCTTTGATTTGACGCAACTTATTGAATTTTTCTTAAAAGTTAGGGGGTTGCTCCCTCTACCGTCTCCCTGGTCCTATTTTTCGCCAAATTAAAAATGTAATTAAAGGTCTAATTTCTTTAACAATTGGAAGACTATTAAAAAGCCTAATTTTTTTAGGAATTTCTGCTTCAATCATTTTTCTAATCAATCTTCTCGTTATAAGAGTAAAGAAAAGGGTGATTGGCGGGGTAATTTTTGGTCTAATTTGTCGTCCAATTGGTGGAGTAATCTTTCGTCTCATCAAAAGATGGCAAATGGAATTCTACTCCGGCGCAGAAGATTATTTTTGATGAAAGGCGGGCCTTGAAATTATTGATAATATGAATTAAAATTTTATATGCGATTTGTTGTCCATCGGCATCAGGCGACTCATCTCCACCGGGACTTGCGATTGGAGATGGAAGGCGTCTTAAAATCCTGGGCAGTCCCCAAGGAACTGCCAACCAAACCGGGGATAAAAAGACTTGCCATCCAGGTGGAAGACCACGATATTTCCTACATTGATTTTGAAGGTTCAATACCCGAAGGCGAATATCGTGCGGGCAGAGTTGCAATCTGGGATAGCGGAGAGGCGGGACTCCTTTCTCATAATAAGAAGAAAATTGAGGTCATCTTTGAAGGAAGAAAGTTAAAAGGTGAATTCTCCCTCATAAATTTTAAGGGTAAGAATTGGTTATTCTTCAAAAAGAAAGTATAAGGAAATAAATCATGCGTCAGGTCTTTGAATTACCACTCCATTACGGAACTACACCTCCCTGGCTATTTGAAAGGATGAAGAGATTAGCGACTGCCATCTTAGAGGTAACCGTGAGGGAAACGAGCCCGGAGGAGGTGATTAAAAGACTCTCCGACCCTTTCTGGTTTCAAAGTCTCGGTTGTCTCCTGGGTTTTGATTGGCACTCCTCCGGATTAACCACTACGGTCTGCGGTGCCTTAAAAGAAGCGGTGAAAGGAAGAGAGAGGGATTTCGGTCTGGTAATTGCCGGCGGTAAAGGAAAGAGTTCAAGGAAGACACCAGAGGAGTTAAGGAATTATGGCGAAAGGTTCTCACTTAATGCTCAGGATTTAATCTTCGCCTCTCAGATGTCCGCCAAGGTTGACTCTGCTGCCTTACAGGATGGCTACAATTTATACCACCATACATTTATCGCCACCTTTTCTAACCGATGGGCAGTAATCCAGCAGGGGATGAATGAAAAGACAAGAAAGGCAAGAAGATACCACTGGTTATCCGATGACCTAAAAGACTTTGTCGTTGAGCCACACAAGGCGATAATCTCCGAAGGAAGAGGCGAGGCATTAAATATGGTCGCAAAAGAGAGTGAATCCACAAGAAGAACCTCAACCCTAATTGCCGGTGATGACCCGGAGAGAACAACCAAAGAATTAAAAAGGATTCTCCAACTACCAGAAAGGCACTTTCTAACAAAAGAAGATATATCGCCAGAAAGGATAAAGAAGATCCTATTAAAGACATACAATAATCCCCCAAAGGATTTCTTAAAACTCTTAGGAACCGAAGGCATCGGTGCCAAGACAATCCGGGCATTAGCATTAATCTCTGATGTTGTCTATGGGGCACGCCCGAGTTATTCTGACCCCTTTGTCTATTCCTTTGCCCACGGCGGGAAAGATGGCTACCCTTATAAAATTAAAAAGGAGGATTACGATAAATCAATAAAAATCTGGGAGACCGCAATCAAAGAGGCAAAATTGGGTAGAGAAGAGAAACTCTCCGCCCTGCGCCGATTAAATAAGATATTTTTATAGCACGCCTGCTGGCTGAGTGATTATTCTTATCAAAAGGATGGGAATTCGTGGCGATTTACCCGCTTCCAAGAAGAGAGTTGATTTAACCTCCGAATCGCTAAAAACTCTTTGCGCGTTATCCCTTCTCTAAATAGAATCTCCTCACTCAGATTATGTTCAATCACATAGGCAACCTTATCAATCTTCTCATAGCGAAATCCAATGAGCACCTCATCACCAATTCCCTTCAACATATCCGGTGAAGGAACTGCTTCCTAAATTTCTTTCGGCACATCCAAGAACCGGCTCAGTTGATAGATCTGGGTTTTGTAAAGCCCGAAAAGCGGCGCAATTGGTAAATCATCCACCCCTCCTTTCACAAACCATCCGAGAAAAGACTCGGAGCGATTTACCGCACCGACTAAAAGGAGATTTTTCTCCATCGCATAACCTTCCAAGATTCTTCTCCTTTGGATATGCCGAAGATTGAAACCTTCCTCAATCGTTCCAATTAAGGTATCTTTCGTCCTATTGAGGGTCAAAACAAAAGGACTTTCCTTAAAAAATAAGGGATAGATTACTCTATTGGCAGTAAAGACAAGCAACTTATTAAAAACCGAGGAAAGGGAAACCATCTTCATGATTAAGGGTTTATAAATACCCTTCTCCCTCATCAATTCGCTAATATCCCTTGTTATAAAATTTATTCCCAACTTATGAGCAATCCTTTTCGCATATTCCCGAAACTTCTCTTCGCTATCCCGGTCATATAGATGAAGGGCATAAACTTTCGGAGGTCCGATTGACTTGGCGGCTAATACTGCCAAAACCGCCGAATCTAAACCACCACTCAGACCTAATAGAATACCATCCTTCTTCTCTTCTTCTACCTTTCTTTTAAGAAAGTTGACGATAATATCACACACCTCTTCACAATTAATCGCCATTAAATCGGATAAACTTCCCATTAATTCTGAAAGGGTTTTCCGATACTGCCAGTCTCTTATCTAATGGAGGGTGAGCAAAATTGTAATGAATAGAAAAATGATTCCTGCCCCACCCAAAAATAACCAACCAATGTAGTTGGGCAGCTCTCCGGAATGTAAGGCGACGAGCCCCTTAACAAAAATCCCCACAATCTTTCTTAATTGTTCGTAGATGTCAAAAAATTTATTTTCGGCAACCCGGTAGGTCTCATTAAGAAGTTTTATTGATTTAACCGGCTCGTAGAAGTAGGTGCCGGGAATCTTCGCCTCCTCAATATCTATCACATCAGTTCTTGTCTCACCGCCATCCGGTAATGTAACTATCGCCTGGGTTTCGGTTGATACCAATTCACCGCCAACAAATATCTGAGATACCTTTACCTTCTTTCTCCTTCCTAATAGATAAACTCCTATGCCAATTACCAAAGTGAGAAGGCAAAAAACCGTTACGAGCGCTGAACCCCATAGTCTGGTTGAAAAAACCCCTTCAATCTCACTCGTCACGCCAATAATCGGACCAATCAGATAACGAAGCGGTAATTGCGCAAATACCCCAAAGATGACGGAGAGGAGAGCCAAGAGAACCATCGGCAGAGCCATACCAAATCCAACCTCCTTCACCTTCGGGATTGTCTTTGTCCTTTCCCCTAAGAATACCGAGTGCAAGACCTTTAAGAAAGAAGCAAGGGTTAGAACACTGCCAAACATTGCGGTTACTAAGAATATGAGAAAGAAATGCGCACTGCCATACCCTGGTCTACTCAGTTCAAAGACCCCTCGGTATATCAAATATTTTGAGAAGAAGCCATTTAAGGGTGGAATACCCGATATTGCCAGAGCCGAAATCAAACAGGTGGCGAAGGTTATTGGCATTGCGTTTGCTAAACCACCTAATCTTTCTAAATTCGTCTCCCTGGTTCGGTATTCTACGGAACCAGCACAGAGAAAGAGGCAGGTCTTATAGATAGTATTGTTAATCATATGGAATAGTCCGCCGATAATTCCCAATGGTATTCCGGTGCCAATTCCCAAAACCATATATCCCACCTGGGAAACCGCATGGAAGGAAAG
>JBBIHO010000037.1:0-11031 GCA_037446935.1 Caldifarciminota bacterium
GGCAAATCATCCTAATGCCCAAGGTGATTATCATAAGATTACAATTGG
Organism: Caldifarciminota bacterium; assembly: GCA_037446935.1. GTDB lineage: Bacteria > Hydrothermota > Tepidihabitantia > Tepidihabitantales > JBDRVQ01 > JBBIHO01. The sequence continues at coordinate 49 of JBBIHO010000037.1, forward strand.
CGAACTCATCCGATTACCAAAACCGATTAAAAGTCCCCGCCAGCGGCGGATTGTATTCATTCCTACTACCTTAAATAGACTCCTCTCCGCTCGTGAGATAAATGACCTTTACCTCACCAGTCCAATTGAAGAGAAATTGTATGCAGTCTTAAAGAATGAGAAGATTTCCGTAGAGAGGCAGTATTTTGTCAAAGAAGATGATAAGACCTATTGTTTAGACTTTGCCATATTTTGTCAAGATGGCAAGATTGGCGTAGAGTGTGATGGTGGGAACCACTATTCCCGCACGGCGATAATTAGAGACCGGGAAAGGGATAATGAATTGGCCAGTGATGGTTGGTATATCCTCCGATTTCCCGGAAGGAAGATAAAAAATGATACCGGAGATTGCCTGCGGTTGATAAAGAAGGCGATTCGGAGACTTAAAGGTCTTAAAGCCAGTTCTTGACGCCTCCTATCTTTTTGTTAATATTAAGATATGCGCCTGTAGCTCAGGGGATAGAGCGGCGGACTCCGGATCCGCAGGTCGCGCGTTCAAATCGCGTCAGGCGCTCTCTAAGATGGCAAAGGGGAGTAATTATGGAATTTTATGAGGTTATTAGAAGAAGGCGGAGTGTGCGGGCTTATCAACCAGACCCAATTCCGGAAGAGACCCTCAACCGAATCTTAGAGGCTGGGAGACTGGCCCCTTCAGCAAAGAACCTCCAGCCCTGGCGATTTTTAGTAATCAGGGATAGAAGGTTAATCTCAGAACTTATACCGGCGATGCGAAATCAGAAATTCATCGCTGAGGCACCAATCTTAATTGGTGTTGTGGCAAAGGAAAAGATTGCCTGGGGAAGAATGGGCGGCTATTGGAGTTCTTATCCCGTAGATTGTGCAATTGCCTTAGAACATATTATTTTAGCCGCCACCGCCGAAGGTTTGGGAACCTGTTGGATTGGTGCCTATGAGGAAAAGGAGGTCCGCCGAATTTTGAATATCCCCGAAGATGAGAAGCCAATTGCCTTTACCCCGCTCGGTTATCCGAATGAGTCGCCCGAAGAAAGGACAAGGAAACCACTTTCGGAGATAGTGCAGTATCTCTAAATCAATCGGTAGTTTTATTATTTATTCGCCTCTCATAGATTAAGGCATCTTCGCCATCCTCATAATACCCCTTTCGGGTGGTTGTGCGATAGAAGCCAAACTTCTCGTAGAATCTCTGCGCCTTGAAATTACTCTGCCTCACTTCCAGATAGATTCTTTTCACATCCTTCTCCTTGGCAATCTTTATTACCTCTTGTAATAATCTACTGCCAATGCCTTGCCTTTGATATGCTTGGTCAACAGCGATATTGGCAAGATGAAACTCATCCAAGACGCAAAAGAGAATAACATAACCCAAGACCTTCTCGCCCTTTTTAATCACTAGGCAATGGGCAGACTTCTTATTCATATCATAGATAAAAAAATCCCTTTTCCAGGGGAACTTAAAATTCTCCCTTTCAATCTTCATCACCTGGTCAAGGTCATCCTCGGTCATTTTGGTAATTATTAAATCTTCCATTTCCCGTGCGGTTGAATTATTGCCAGACACCGCTAATCTTAAATGAGCATTTGGGACATTTGCCTTCTTTAATTAAATTTTCCAGAACGGCAAAGTGGCGGCGGTGGATTAGCCTTTTGCCACATTTCGGGCAGAAGGTAGAGTTATATTTGTGACCCGGGCAATTTCCAATCGTCACATAGTGAAGTCCAACTTCCTTGGCAATCTGATGTGCCTTTTCTAAGGTCTTGACGGGCGTTGGCGAAATATTTGTTAGCTTATAATTGGGAAAGAACCGAGAGAAGTGGAGTGGAACATCGGGCGTTAGACTATCCCTTATCCAGAGACACATATCCCTAATATCTTCTTCGGCGTCATTATATCCGGGAATGATCAGATTCACAATCTCTAAGTGTTTTCCTTCTTCCTTTATCACCTTCAGGGATTTGGTTACTGGTTCAACATCTGCCTTTAAGAGCTCTTGATAGAACCTTTTGGAAAATCCCTTCCAGTCAACGGTGACCGCATCAACATATTTTAATAATTCGCGCAGCGGTTCGGGATTGAAACTGCCATTAGTATGAAAGATTACCCTTATCCCTTCCTTCTTTGCCAATTTGGCAATGTCATACACATATTCATAAAAGGCGATTGGTTCATTATAGGTAAAAGAAATGGTTGGACATTTATACTTGCGGGCTAATTTGATAATATCCTCCGGGGAATATTCATAATATTGATACATCTCCTCTAATGACCTCTGGGAGAGATGCCAGTTGTGGCAGAAGGAGCAGCGAAAATTACAACCGGCGGTTCCAATACAGAGGATATTTGTGCCGGGTAAAAAATGGTAAAGGGGCTCCTTTTCAATCGGGTCAATCTGGACCGCGGAAGGCTTACTATGAACGATATTATAAAGTTTTCCTTTCCTATTCTCCCGGTTGCGACAGAATCCCCTCTTCCCTTCGTAAATGATGCAGTGACGGAAGCAGATATTACACCGAACCTTATTATCCTTTAATCTTTCATAAAACATCGCCTCTCTTCGGTAGAAATCATTGTTCGTGAGCATAAGTAAAATTGTCATTAACATCATATTAGCTCAATGTTCTTTTTTAACTCTTCCTATGATATTTCCATAATCTACCTCAATTCCGTCATCGATCTTCCGGTAATAGATAATTTTTGACCGCTATATGTTCCGGTAATGACATTTTTGCATCATAAGTGAGTAGTTTTATAGATACAGGAATATCACCAATATAGCCGTCAATTCCTTTTGATTCTTCCTCAGGCTCGGCAAACCGGTAATCAGTTCCTTTAATCTCTGCACCTTTCTTTAGTATTGCCTCCTGAAATCTTAACCCGGCAAAGGTTTTCCCAATTACCAAATCTCTCACCCATTGCTCAACCACAGTTCGGTCAATTTTGTTCAAGGAATTTTTGAGTTCTTCCAATTTTTGTAATATTTTCTCTGTGGCATTTTTTATTGCATCAGGCTTTTTCTTCAAATACCATTCTTCCCATTCAGATAAGGTCTTTCCTGCAAACTCCTGAATAAGTTCACTCATCTGACCAACAACCCTTGGTCGCGTTCCCTGTGCATACTGATTTCTAAGTTGAGGAGCGGCGCTACATACTTGGGAAACTCTGGCGTCTCTATGTCCAGATACCTTCTGATTTCTTCAATGGTAATCTTTACCTTCATACCAAATCTCTTTGATTCCTTCTTTTCTCAAATTCAGGAATTTCAATTTATACTTATAATCAAAAGTGATATCCACAAGTCCATTTTTAATCAAATGAGCATTTAAGAAAGTCTTATTCCGTAAATAGAGGTAGCAAAGCAAATTATCTTTCTCGTCATACTTTACATTATCAAACCGGAGAAATACCTTCTGCCCCCGGGTCTTCTCTCTCAAAAAGCGGATTGCTTCGCAATTTTTCTCCTCTCGCCCCTTAACGCCCAATAACTTGATTTTCAGTCCATTATTTAAGATTAACATCTCCGGAGAGATCATCTCTTTTACCGTATAATATTTTTCTCTTTTATAATGGGAATTATCTATCTTTGAGTCAAATCGCAATTTCTTTGGGTCAACCTTCTTATCAAATTTTATCGGGTCAGAAAAGATATAGGGTAGTTTTTTTATCTCCTCTTTAAAGTCTACCTTCACTTCCTTTTGTCGAATTATCTCAAAGGTGGCGTCAGGAAAGATTCTTCCTTCCTTTAAGCCAAGTTTTTCCTTTATGATCGGTAAGAATTTCTCATTCATTTCATATCCAATAGAATTTCTATTCAGATTCTTAGCTGCCAATGATGTCGTGCCACTGCGAAGAAATGGGCCAAGAATAGTATCTCCAACAAAACTAAACATTTTAATGAGGCGTTTCGGTAATTCCACCGGAAACATTGCCAGGTGTTTATCCTGTTTTTCCCCGGGAAAGTTCCGGTGTCCTGTGAAATATTGATTCCATTCTTCATCGGTTAATTTTGATTGTTCTTTAATTTCTTTGCTAACCTTCGGCGGATTCCCGTATTTCTTAAAAATCAGAATGAATTCATAGTCTAATTTAAGAATCCCACTTCTCGGATAGGGGTAAGAGCCCATCACCGTTGCACCGCCGGTTGTGTGGCAGGTCGTAGCCTTCTGCCAAATGATTGCCCCCATATAGTCAAATCCGGCACTTTCGCAGAACTTAATAATTTCCGTTCTTATTGGAATAACTTTATATCTTCCATAATAAACCGCCCGGACGAATTGGTCGCCAATATTGACGCACAACCGGCAACCTTTATGTAAAACCCTACGGCATCCATTCCAGACGAGATTTAGATTGTTAATATACTCCTCGTAAGTATCATTGAAACCAATTTGCTTTCCATTTCCATAGTCCTTTAATTGCCAATAGGGGGGAGATGTAATAATAAGATGGATGGATTCGTCTGGTACCTCTTTCATCCATCTGGCATCGCCAATGATTATCTTGTGTTCCGTTTTCATTTCCGACTATCCAAGAATTCTTAAAAGGGTATCACGGACGATTTTGACTTCGTCTCTTCTTATCGTGCGGAAGTCTAAGAGATAGCGGTCATCTTCTACCCTTCCGAAGATTGGAGTATCCTCTTCCCGGAGAAGAGTTGCCAGTTCTTCGGCCGAGAATCTCTTTGTTCTGATTGCGAGAGCCTTTGTCGGAAGTTTCGCAGTTGCCAGGGAACCGCCACCAACAAGGGAGAAGGTATCAATTATTTCACTCTCCACTCCTCTTAGTTTCCTTATTGCCTTCTGAACTCGCCTTGCCTGTTTCGCAATCTCTTTTATATCCTTCAAGAGGAGGTTTAAGACTGGATGTTCTCTTCTAAGACGGTCGGGGTCTAAAAATAATCTAAGTGTTGCCTCCATACAGGCGAATGTCAGTTTATCACAGCGCAAGGCACGGGTTAAGGGATTTTTCTTAATCCTCTCAATCAACTCCTTTTTGCCGACAATCAATCCGGCTTGGGGACCGCTTAATAGTTTATCACCAGAAAATAGACAGAGAGCAGCTCCTTCTTTAATACTTTCAGAGACGACCGGTTCCTTTGGCAATCCATATTTTGCTAAATCAATTAAGGCACCACTTCCAACATCGTGGATCACCGGGATATTAAATTCCTTTCCTAAGAGAATCAGTTCTTTTAATTCAACCTCTTTGGTGAAACCGATAATCTCGTAATTGCTTTTGTGGACTTTCAGGATTAGGGCGGTATTGGGGTTAATCGCCTCGCGATAATCACGGCGGTGCGTTCGGTTAGTTGTGCCGACCTCCACCAATTTGGCACCACTCTTTGCCATAATCTCCGGCAGGCGGAAGGCACCGCCGATTTCAATCAACTCCCCGCGGGAGACGATTACCTCTCTTCCCTCCGCGAGGGTGTTTAATACAAGGAGGGTTGCCCCAGCATTATTATTGACCATCATTCCGCTCTCGGCACCGGTGAGGAGTTGGAGTAGTTTCTCAATATGGCGATAGCGGGAACCCCTCCGACCCGCTTCGTTAATCTCTAAGTTAGAGAAATTCTCACTCACATCCAGTAAAGCATTTTGGGCACTTTTTGGAAGGGGCGCCCGACCTAAGCCAGTATGAAGGATAATTCCTAAACCCTGGATTGCGCGCCGCAGAGATGGTCGGACCTTCTTTCGGAGATTATTAACGATTCCGGAAATCTCTATTTCTTCTCTCTTTCCCTCTTCAATCTCCTTCCGAAGGAGAGCAAGTTCCTCGCGCAGGTAAGCGACAATTAGTTCCCGGGGCGCAAATGATAATAATTGTGAGATATCCTCTCTCAGAAGTAAACTATTCACTGCTGGAATATTTCTTAATAAGTTCTCTTTAGCCATTGACCGCCTCACCTTTCAAGAATGACCTGACCAGATCGGCTCTCTTCTCATCCCTTTCCTGGGGGGTCATTTCTTGGTTATAATATATCTGGAGATTTGCCGGTTTTGTCAAAATTAAGAGGGTATTAATTTGTGAAAGGGTGATATCCTTTATCATCCCTAAGTTAATACCCAGCCGAACCATAAGAAGGATATTGATTGCCTCTTCGGAGGTGAGGAGGCGGGCATTTTTTAAAATGGCATAACTGCGGAATATCTTATCTTCAATTGTTTGGCGGAGCCTTTTCATTAAGGTTTCCCTTGCTCTCTTCTCGTAACTTAAAACCTCCTCACCAATTTTTGTCACCTTCTCTAAGATTTCGGTCTCCGATAATCCGAGGGTAATCTGGTTAGAGATTTGGAAGAGATTTCCTTTTGTTTCCGTTCCTTCGCCGTAAATTCCCCGGGCAATCAGCCCCATCTCTAAGAGGCTCCTTAGGAGCTTCTCTATCTCCTTTGTGAAGACCAATCCCGGGAGGTGAATGAAGAAAGATGCCCGCATCCCGGTGCCAACATTTGTCGGACAGGCAGTGAGAAAGCCTAAGTCCCGCTCGTAGGCATAAGATAACGATTGCCCCAAGGCATCATCCAATCCCTCAATCTGTTCATAGGCAGTGAATAGGTTTAATCCGGAGGCTAATGCCTGGAGTCGGAGATGGTCCTCTTCATTGATGAGGGTAGAGAGCGTTTCATCTCGGTTCAAATATAATCCCCGATGCAAACGGGAGATAATAAAGTCAAAGGAGATGAGATGCCTCTCTAAGAGGAACTCCAGTTTTAAGGGAGTGAGTTCCTGCCTTTCAAGAAATCTGCCATCTTTTAAGAAGCCTCTCTCCTCCAGGGCTTCCCTTACCAAATTGAGAACCCTTTCCTGTTCCAAACGGGTTGCCCGGGTTAAAAAGTTAATTCCTTTAATATTGCGGGCGAGCCTTATCCGGCTGGAGATGACAATATCCGAATGGGGTCCTTCTGCCAGAAGCCATTTTCCAACTTTGGTAGAATCATTCATATTTCTTCATTCTGTTGCGGATGTTTGCCGCCCTTTCGTAATCTTCCTTCTCTATCGCTTCCTTTAACTCCCTTCTCAATTCCTTTAAGGTTCTCTCCTTCTCCGGCAACACCTTCTTCCCGGTATGTCTATCCGCGTGGTGAATCTCTTTCAGAATTGGGAGGAGTTTTTCGCGAAAGGCGGTGTAGCACTCTTCACAGCCTAATCGGCCAACACTTTTGAAATTAGCAAAGGTAAGAGAACAGTTAGGACAGATGAGTTTCGTATCTTCCTCATCAATCCTCTTCGCAAGTTCTTTTAGAATCTCAAGCACCGTCTTCAACTCCTTCATTCCAATGATTCCCTTTTTCTTGGCGCATTCCGTGCAAATCGCCAACTCGGTAATATTTCCCGCCTCATCAATTCTCTCTATCTTATGAGTTGCGGGTCTTTCTTGGCAAATCTCACATCTCTTCACTGGTAAGCCTCCCATCTACGAGATAATATACCTTGTCCACAATCTCCTTAACCCTTTCATTATGACTGACGATGAGCATCGTCGTCTTCCTTTCGCTATTCACCTTTTTCAGGAGAAAGAGGAGGTTTTCGCTATGCTGGGCATCAAGGTTACCGGTTGGTTCATCTAAAAATAGGCATAAGGGTTCACCGATTAATGCCCGTGCCAGACTCACCCTTTGCTTCTCACCACCGGAAAGTTCCTCCGGTTTATGATGCATCCTTTCCGCCATTGCCAGGGTCGCAAGTAACTCTTTTGCCTTCTCTTTTGCCCCGGTGAGATTGCCATTTCTGATTAAGAGTGGGAGAAAAACATTCTCCAGGGCAGTAAATTCGGGAAGGAGGTAGTGAAATTGGAAGAGAAAGCCAATCTTTCGGTTTCGGAGGGTGAAGAGTTCTTCATCAGAGAGAGAAGATATTTCCTCTCCCGCAAAGAAGACCTTGCCACTAGACGGCCGGTCAAGTCCGGAAAGGATATGGAGAAGGGTTGACTTTCCCGAACCGGAGGGACCAAATATCCCAACAATCTCTCCTTCTGGAACCGATATGTTCACTTCCTTTAAGACCTCTAATACCTCAGATTTCAAAACGAAAGACTTTCTAATGCCGACACCACGAATGAGAATCTTATTCATAACGCAGGGCTTCGGTCGGAATTAACTTCGCAGCCTTTCTTGCCGGGTAAATTGTTGAGAGGAGGGCAATCAAGAGGGAGAGAAGGAAGGTGATGATGAAATCAGAAGGTTGCAGAAGGGTGGGCAGTCTTTTTATAAAGTAGACATCCCCCGGAAGTTTTATAAACTGATACCGGGATAATAGGAGAGTGACCGAGAGTCCCAGTATCACTCCGAGGGTTGAGCCAATAACCCCCAATAAAAGACCGAAGAGGACAAAGATTTTAGTGATCCTAATTGTTTTGGCACCGATCGCCTTTAAGATACCAATCTCTCTCGTCTTCCGCACCACCATCAAATTTAGGATTGCGATGATGTTGAAGCAGGCGACAAGGATGATTAAAGTGAGGACGATGAAGGTTACGACCTTCTCCATCCGCAAGGCGGTGAAGAGGTTCTTATTTAGTGTCATCCAATCAAGCGACTGAAAAGGAAAACCCAATTTCTCCCTTATCCGCTCCCCAATCTCCTTTGCCTTATAGATATCCTTTATCTTCACCTCAATACCACTCACCTTTCCTTTAATATTGAGGAATTCCTCCATCTCCTGTAGTGAGAGATAGACAAAAGAGGCATTATAATCATACATCCCACAATCAAAAATCCCATTTATCTTATAATCACGGGTAATTGGCAATTCCCCGAGCGGAGTTTTCACACGGTGGGTAGGAGAGACCAGGCTTACTTTGTCTCCGACCCGAACCTTTAAGAGATTTGCCAAATCAATCCCCAATATGATTCCATTCTCCGAGAAGTCAAACTTACCAGAGACGATACTCTTATCAATCTCAGTTATCTTCTTCTCCTCCTCTGGTATTATCCCTCTCAAAACTACACCATCCGAAGCGGTTTCCGATTTGATAAGGGTTTTGGCATAAATGAAGGGAGCGGTCTTCACAACCCCGGGAAAACCTTCTATCACCTTCCGCATCTCGGCAAAATTTTCCATCGGTTCGTAATTGCGCCTTGTGATGACGATATGTGGCGTCGCGCCGAGGATTCGCTTCTTCAACTCCTCGTGGAAACCGTTAATTAGCGAAAGGACGATAGTTACCGAAGCGACGCCAACGGTTATGCCCAGAATGGCAATTAGGGAAACCCCCTTTTTTGCCTTTATGTAGCGTTTCGCCAAAAAGAATTCAAACATCATCCACACCCATCTTTTTCTGTCTCCCGCAGTTGCGGAAAAAGAATCACATCCCTTATTGATTGGCAGTTGGTGAAGAGCATCACCACCCGGTCAATCCCCAATCCCAATCCGGCGGTTGGCGGCATTCCGTATTCTAGGGCGGAAATGAAGTCCTCATCCAAGACCGCGAACTCCTCCTTTTGGGCAAGGAGTTCCAAAAATCGTTCGCGCTGTCGGTCCGGGTCATTCTCTTCTGAGAAGGCATTACCCAATTCCATTCCCGCAACAATCGGTTCAAACCTTTCTACCAACTCCGGCGACTCCCGATGAACCTTTGCTAAGGGGGTGGTGATGCGGGGATGGTCATAGACAAAAGATGGCTGGACAATCTCCGATTGGACAAGGACCGAGAAGAGTTTATCCAACAACTTTGCCATTGACGGGACACCAATCTCCAAGCCTAAATCCTTACCAATCTTTATGACTTCGGAAAGGGAAAGGGATAATGGGTCTTTGCCCAATTTCTTCTCTAAGGCGCAAAGGAAGGGAATCCTTTGAAATGGTTTTGAAAAATCTATCTCGCGACCGTTATAATTTATCTTAAAGCCTCCTGTGAGATTCCTAACAATATAACGGAAGAGTTCCTCAGTGAGCACCATAAAATCCTTATAATCCTTGAACGCCTCATAGACCTCTACCTGAGTAAATTCTGGATTGTGGAAACGGTCAATCCCTTCATTGCGAAAATCCTTTCCGATTTCAAAGACCTTCTCCCAACCACCGACGAGCAATCTCTTGAGATAGAGTTCGCGAGAGATCCTTAAGAACATATCCTGCCCTAAGGCGGAATAGTAGGTCTTAAAAGGATTGGCAAAGGCGCCGCCGTAAATCGGCTGGAGGATTGGGGTCTCCACCTCCACAAAACCGCGTTCGGTGAGGAAATTACGGATGATATTTATTACTTGCATCCTTTTGACAAATACCTCCCGGACATTGGGGTTAACAAGGAGGTCAAGGTAGCGTTGCCGATATCGCTTTTCCACATCCTTTAAGCCATGCCACTTTTCGGGCAGGGGACGCAGGGATTTGGCGAGCAAGGAAAAATCTTTGACCAAGATTGTGATTTCCCCGGTCTTCGTTTTGAAGACCTCCCCGGTAACGCCAATAAAATCTCCGATGTCAAGGAGTTGATGAATTTGATATTTTTCGGACAGTATATCCTGACGGAGATAAATCTGTATCTTATCGGAGGCATCAGCAATCGTATAAAAGGTGGTCTTGCCGTGTTCCCGCCGGGTTAGAATTCGGCCACAGGTTTTCACCTCCTTTTTCCCCCCTGCCAAATTAGAGAAACCTTCCTTTATTTGAATTGCGGTATGGGTCCTCTCAAAAGAATAGGGAAAGGGATTTATGTTTAGCGATTTAATCCTTTCTAATTTCTCCCTTCTTATCGCTTCTTCGGCCATGGTCTCTTTCTCTTCTTATAATATACCCTTAATTTCTACTTATGTCAATCTCATCTCCCTTACCCACTTTTCCGAATTTCCCTATAACCAATTTGCAAATGGACCGAGGATAAACTACAAAAGATTAAGCCTTCTTTTGAGTGGACGACAAATTAGGTAAAAAATTACCCCACCAATTAGGCGAAAAATTAGACCAAAAATTACCCCTTGGTGGTGTCCCGAAATGTGTGGAAATTCCAATAAGTTTATGTATAATAAGAG
>JBBIHO010000038.1:0-1357 GCA_037446935.1 Caldifarciminota bacterium
TAGTATTTGGACTCGGGATTAAGAAGTTTGGGCTATTTATTGCACCATTTCTCTGGCCGGTCTTAGAGTTCATTAGAACCAAGTCCGATATTGGTTTCCCTTGGGGTCTTTTGGGTTATACCCAGACCCCTTATATCCCTTTAATTCAGATTGCCTCAATTGTTGGGGTTTATGGTCTTTCGGCATTTGTTCTCTTCGTTAATCTTCTTCTCTATAATTTGCTCTTTAAGAGGAAGATTATCTATGGTCTTATATTGTTCCTCACCTTTTTCTTCCCAATCCTTTATGGGATTCTTCGGGTAAGAGACCAGGGGGGATATTTTAGGGTTGCCATCATTCAGCCGAATGTGAGTCCTTATGAGAAAGGGGATTCAGAAAGCACCGAAAGGCTCCTCCGCTCACTCCTCCAACTTACAAAGCGGGCTTTGAGTGAAAAGCCTCACATTTTAATCTATCCGGAGACTGCCTCCCTTTTTGATATTACAAAAAAGAATTGGCTCAGGGAGGAGTTTTTGCGGATTAGTCGGGAAAATAATCTCTATATCTTAATCGGTACTCCTTTATATGAGACTAATCCCTTCCGGTATTTTAACGGTGCGGTCTTCATTGACCCAAAAAGGGGAATGAATGGGATTTATAGAAAGATTCATCCGGTCCCTTTTTCGGAGAGGATTCCCTTTATTGACAAGTTTCCGATATTTAGACCATTTGCCACTGCGGATATGGGAAACTTTACCCCGGGAGATGAATTTACCGTCTTTAATAGTCCACTTGCCAATTTCTCTACCCTCATCTGTTTTGAATCAATCTTTCCTGACTTAACAAGGGAATTTGTTCTCCGTGGTGCTAATGTCTTGGTGAATATAACGAATGACGGCTGGTTTGGTAAGACACCCGGACCTTACCAGCATGCAGAATTGGCAATTTTAAGAAGTGTGGAACAGGGAAAACCCTTGTTGCGGGCGGCGAATAATGGTATATCCTTAATTAGCGATCCTTATGGCCGTATCTTAAAAAGGACGAATCTCTTTGAAGAGGCAATCCTTTATGGAAATCTACCAAAACCTTTATCCTCTACATTCTATCAGAGATTTGGCGACTGGTTTATCTATCTCTCTTTAATCATTCTCTTTCTTGCAGTTCTTAGAATCTCCTTGCGCCGAAGATGAGGTCAAGGGATTTCTCGCTCCTTTTAGTTGGTCTCCTAACAATTCCCTTTCTTGGTGGGACGAGAAGGGAATTGGAAGGCAATACTTCTTATCGGTATTTAATCATCACCCCAAAGGAATTCTCTAATGCGGTCCTGCCCCTAATGGAATGGAAGACGAAAAAAGGGGTGAAGGCAAAGATATTTGAA
>JBBIHO010000038.1:1367-5836 GCA_037446935.1 Caldifarciminota bacterium
TTCTCTCCGCCAATTTCTCGGGATTCGCTCAAGAAGGTGATAGGTTCTATAAAGCCAGAATATCTCCTTTTGGTTGGCGACCTCAATTACATCCCGCCCGGTGATTCCTTCTATCCCTTTGGCCAACTACTCCTCGGTGATAATTATTACGGCGATATTGAAGGTGATTATCGGGCAGAGATTGCGGTCGGTCGGTTTCCCTGTCGGAATGAAGAGGAGTGTTTAACAATGGTCAAGAAGGTTATATCTTATGAGAGGTTTCCTTCCCGGAGAGATACCATCTGGTATAAAAGGGGTTCTTTAATATTTATGTGGGACCCGGGTGGCAGACCAGGAAATCCAATCTATACGGAGGAATTCCCCTATGATGATTCAATGATGCAACTCCGCTACACAAGGATTGATACGATATTTAATGATACCCTCTTTGGTCATAAGGATTATGATGATGCAGAGGATATAATCGCCACTCTGAACGAAGGGTGTGGGATGGTTCTCTACCGGGGGCATGCGGCGGGAAATTGGGGGTATCCATTCACCGTAGAGCCGGAGGACGAGAGGTTAAAGAATAATTCTCGCCTACCGGTGATTATCTCTGGTTCCTGTTATACAATCTTTAAGGGCATAAATCCGGTTGGTGAGCGTTGGTTAAGGGTAAAAGGAGAAGATTCCCTAAAAGGAGCGGTCGCCTTTCTCGGCACACAACTTGGCGGTCTTTTTGGACGATGGCGGGGAAGGTTTGTGAGGACTTTTCTGAAAGCGGTATTTAGTGAAGATTCCCTCATCTTAGGAAAGGCATTTCTCCGCGGAAAGGATAGTATCGCCGGCCCACCATTCTCCGGTGAAGAGAATGAATATTTCTATCGGGAGTGGAGCCTTCTTGGTGACCCGGAACTCAACCTCTGGACAAAGGTCCCAAAACCGATGTGCGTCTCGGCTAAAGATTCCTTTTTACAAGGAAAGGTGAATTTTAAGGTCGCAGTTAAGGACAGTATAACCGGTCTGCCAATTCCCAGGGCGCTTGTCTGTATCACTGCACCTAATCTTTATATTTCCGGTTGGACAGATAGGAATGGTGAAATAACCTTTTCCATAAACTCCTCCCATCAAGGAGTGGCAGAAATGACTATTACCTCTTCCAATTATATCCCATTTGAAATCCCGCTTCTTCTTTCAAAACCTTATCCCAATCCTTTCACATCCATCACAAATTTCCAATATTCCCTCTCTTTCCGGGAGAATGTCTCCTTAGCAATTTATGATATAAAGGGGAGACTGGTAAGGAGATTTCAACCCTTAATCAAAGAGCCGGGTATTTATAATATCTCCTGGGATGGCTGTGATGGCCGGAATCAGCCTCTTCCCACCGGAATTTACTTCCTCTCCTTAACTACCCCTTCCTTTTCCACCACCAGAAAGGTGATTAGACTAAGGTGAGAGATTTTGAGTTAATCTATTCTCCTTCCGAAGATTAGGTCCTCAAAGTTGACAAATAAGAAATCTCTTCTTATAATTGATGGTGAGCGAGGATGGCGGAATTGGCAGACGCACTGGATTTAGGATCCAGTGAGGAGACTCGTGGGGGTTCAAATCCCCCTCCTCGCATAAGTTTCGCAGTAACGCACTGATAAGGATGGAGTTGACGATTAATCGGAAGAAGGAGTATCTGAGAGAAGTGTCAGTTTCAATTGAAGCAACAGAGGTGAATAAGCGAATTGATAAGATACTTAATGAATATAAGGATAGGATATTCATCCCTGGTTTCCGGAAGGGGTTCATACCAAGGGAGGTGATATTAAAGAAGTTGGGAAAGGGATTTGAAGCGATGGCGGTCCAGGAGTTAATTGAGGAAGCGGTCCAGCAGATAGTTAAGGAGAAGAATTTTCATCTCGCTGGCGAAACGAAGATTTCAGACCTTGAATTGGCTCCGGATAAATCGCTCCATTTTACAGCACTCCTGGAAATCTTCCCGGAATTTGACTTAAAGGAATATAAAGAGATTCCTGTCACCGAACCGAAGATTACCGGCTTTGAGCAGGAGTTTGAGAAGCGGGTAAGGGCATTACAGGAAAAATGTGCGATTTACCGTAGTGTCGGAAAACCAGCGGAGAGAGGAAATATCCTCATTATGGACTATGAGGTCTTCTCTGATGAAGAACAATTAGAAAAGGTCTCTGCCTATCGCTTCCGATTAGGGGATGAGAATAATCTCGCAGAATTAAATGAAGGTCTTCTCGGAATTGAAAGGGGAGAGAGTAGAGAAGTGAGGGTAAGAATACCCGATGAGCATCCGGAGGAAAGGATTGCCGGAAGAGAGGTCACCTTTAAGATTTTAGTCCGGGATGTGAAGGAAGAAGAACTTCCCGAACTGGATGAAGATTTCGCGAAAAACTTAGGCTACGAAAGTTTAGAGAAGATGGGAGAAGAGATAAAGGAATCAATACTTGATAGTTGGGCAGAGATTAAATTTCAGGCAATTCAGAGGCAGATTGAAGAATTTCTTTTAAGAGAGCACAATTTTGAACCGCCGGTATCAATGGTGGAAAGGATTTGTGGGCAGTTGATTGCTGAGAATAAATTAGAGGATAATGAGGAGGTGAGAGAAAAGATTTTGCCCATCGCTACGCGGCGGGCGAAATTATGGATAATCATCTCCCGCATTGCGGAAAAGGAGAACCTCAGCCCGACGAATGAAGAGATTGAGAAATTTCTCTCAACCCTTTCCTTATCCGATGCGGAGCGGGCGAAGTTAGCGGAAAGTCAGTTTGTTAGGGAAAAGATTTTGGAAGAGAAGGTGATGAAATTTCTTGTCAAGGAAGCAAAAATTGGAGGTGCAGATGTATTACATACCAATCGTGATTGAACAGACCGGAAGGGGAGAAAGGGCTTATGATATCTACTCCCGCCTTCTGAAAGAAAGGATTGTCTTTTTAGGTTCGCCGATTGACGATACGGTGGCAAATTTGGTTATTGCCCAGTTGTTATTTCTGCAAGCCGAGGACTCGGAAAAGGATATATATCTCTATATAAACTCGCCTGGTGGCTACATCTCATCCGCCCTGGCGATTTACGACACGATGCAGTTTGTAAAACCAGCTGTCTCAACCATCTGTATGGGTATGGCAGCCAGTGGTGCCGCGGTCCTACTTGCCGCCGGCACCCCGGGTAAAAGACTTGCCCTGCCTAACTCCCGGATTATGATTCACCAGCCTGAGATACAGGGTCTATCCGGCCAGGCGAGTGATATTCAGATTCACGCCCGGGAGATTGCCCGGCTCAAAGAAAGGCTCAATGAAATCATTGCCAAGCACACAAAACAACCCGTTGAGAAGATAGAAAGGGATTCTGACCGGAACTTCTTTATGTCCGCGGAAGAGGCAAAGGCATACGGAATTATTGACGAAATTATTGAGAAGAAGCGGTGAATCAAAAAGAATTGTCCCATAAGACCAAATCGCCGCGCTGTTCCTTTTGCGGAAGACCGGAAAAGAGTTGTCGCCGTCTCCTATTTGGTAAGAGTGGTTATATCTGTGATGACTGTGTCCGGATATGCTATGAATTCCTAAAGGATGAAGAGAAATATCGCCACTTCTCACAAGTGAGGAGATTAACTTCACCGCAGGAGATAAAAAAATTTTTGGACGAGTATATAATCGGTCAGGAGAAGGCGAAGCGGGTCATATCGGTTGCGGTCTATAATCATTATAAAAGGGTCTTCTCGCCACCGACCGACATTGAGATTGAGAAGAGTAATATATTACTCATTGGTCCGACCGGAGTTGGCAAGACCTTGATTGCCGAGACACTCGCCAAGTATCTCAATGTCCCATTCTCAATCTCGGATGCGACGCCTCTCACCGAAGCCGGCTATGTTGGTGAGGATGTGGAGAATATTCTCCTCCGGCTCATCCGCGCGGCAAATTTTGATATCTCCCTGGCAGAGATGGGGATTGTCTATATTGACGAGATTGATAAGATAAGCCGTAAGTCGGATTCCCCTTCTATCACCCGCGATGTCTCCGGAGAAGGGGTTCAGCAGGCGCTCTTAAAAATCCTTGAAGGGACAATTGCCCATTGCCCGCCTCAGGGCGGTCGCAAACACCCGGAGGCAAATTTTATTCCAATCAATACGAAGAATATCCTCTTCATCGGCGGTGGCACATTTGAAGGGTTAGAGAAGATTATCGGTCGGCGAATCCGAAAATCAAGTATCGGATTTGGCGCGCCAACCGTCTCCGAGAAGGATTTGACAACGGATGCGATATTGGCTCAGGTAGAACCCGAAGATTTACTTCAATATGGATTCATTCCGGAATTTATCGGTCGTTTTCCGGTTGTTGCCACCCTATCCTCACTTTCCCAAACAGCACTCATTGATATATTGATAAAACCCCGTAATGCCTTGATAAAACAGTTTCAGCGCTATTTTGAAATGGAAGGTGTCCGGCTCACCTTTACCCCGGAGGCAT
>JBBIHO010000038.1:5848-10988 GCA_037446935.1 Caldifarciminota bacterium
AAATAAGATTGCTTCCTTGGCAATTAAGAAAGGAACTGGTGCCCGTGCCTTAAAGACAATCTTAGAGAACGCAATGCTGGAGATAATGTTTGAACTCCCATCGCGCGCCTCCCAGATTAGCGAGTGTATTATAACCCCAGAGGTAATAACGGGTGAAGGCAAACCAATATATATTGAAAAGTCAAAGAGGAAAAAGGCATAAATAAATAAATGCTTAATAAGGTTTTTAGTATTATTGCCATTTCCTTTTTTTCTCTCTTTGCCCAAAAGAGCACCTTAGAAGTCTGGGCAAGAATCACCTCAAAGGCGACCAAGAGACAACTGCCAATTGTCGTTGCCGATTTTAATCTGCCACCAAATATTTCACCCTCCTTAAAGGTCCTGGCAGAGGATTTAAGGGAGGTAATAATTGATGACCTTGAATTCTCCCTCTACTTTCGCATCTGCTCCGTAGAAAAGAATTACAACACCGAAGAGGGAAAGATTGAATTTCCGAAATGGGCAGGCTCGGGGGCGAAGGTGCTCATCGTTCCCGATTTCTTCCTTAAAGGAGGGGTAATAAATATAAAGGTGAGGGTCTATGATATAGAAATGAGAAGAAAGTTAGCGGAAAAGAGTTATGGTTATATTGGCGATTGGCGATGGCTTGCCCATACCATCTCCGATGATTTGGTTAAACTATTAACCGGTGAGGAAGGAATTGCCCGGACAAAGATTGCCTTCTCCTACCGGAAAGGGAATGCCAAGGAATTGGCAATCATTGATTACGATGGCGCAAATTTTACCATCTTAACTAATGACGGGGGATTAAAATTATATCCGGAATGGTCGCCAGGCAATGATGAGATTGCCTATTCTTCTTATTCCAGTAAAAACCTGAACCTTTATGCCTACAATTTGAGGATGCGCCGGTCTCGGCTCATCTCAGCATCTTCGGGATTAAATACCACACCAGCCTATTCGCCGGATGGCCGCTACCTCGCTTTTGCCCTTACCACAGAACGCTCCTTAAATTTATATCTTCTCCCAATCAACTCAAAGGAAAAGAATAGAATCACCTATGGCCATTCAATTGACATCTCCCCTTCCTTTTCCCCGTCTTCTCGTCAGATTGCCTTCTGCTCGGATAGGGGCGGTAGTCCCCAGATTTATATTGTGGATATTGATGGCACAAACCTCTATCGGGTTACCACTTATGGTTCCTACAATACATCTCCTTCCTGGTCGCCGAAGGGTGACTTGATTGCCTATGTATCAAGGGAAGGTGACGGTAGCAATCAGATTTACATAACCAATGTGAGTGGTAGTTTTTCCCGCCGCCTCACTTATGAAGGGAGTAATGAAGACCCTTCATTTTCCCCGGATGGTCTTCATATCGTATTCTCCTCTAACCGCACTGGTCGCTGGGAGTTATGGCAGATGCATTGGGATGGTTCCGGTCAGAGGCGTCTCACCAATCTTGGTGGTGCCTTCTCCCCCTCCTGGTCAAAGAGATTTAGATAGATAGTGCCTTCCCTCACCTAAGAAAGGAGGTGTTTCTAAGAGGTTCCTTTATTAGAGACTTGAAATATTTTAATCTTCTGCTATAATTTCCGATGCGGATTTTAGTTGCCGGTGGCGCCGGTTATATCGGTTCGGTAACGACAAAACTACTCCTGGAGAATAATTACGAGGTCTTCGTCTATGACAGTTTGATAAAGGGACATAGAAAGGCAGTTCCCAAGGGTGCAGTTTTTATCAAAGGCGACCTCTTTGACAGAGAGAGACTTTTTAAGGTATTTAAGAAATATAGATTTGATTTGGTCTTCCACTTTGCATCCTTTATTGAGAATGAGTTCTCCTTCAAAAATCCCAACCAGTTCTTAAAGAATAATACCCAAACAATCTTTAATCTCTTAGATGCGATGCTTTCCGTTGGCTGTCAAAAGATTATCTTTTCCTCTTCGGCCGCGGTTTATGGCGAACCGAAAAGTATCCCAATAACCGAAGATTTCCCAATAAGACCCATCAGCCCTTATGGAACATCAAAGAAATTAGTGGAGGATATATTGGAAGGATATGCCAAGTGGTGCGGAATCAGATATGCCTCTTTAAGATATTTTAATGCCGCTGGCGCCTATGGCGATTTCGGTGAAGACCACAGACCAGAGACCCATCTCATTCCCTTAATCTTAAAGACCGCTCTGGGCAAGAAGAAGAAATTCAAAATCTTTGGCGATGACTATGAAACAAAAGATGGCACCTGTGTCCGTGATTATATCCACATCTATGATTTAGCTAAGGCTCATATCCTAGCGATTGAGACAATAGAAAAGGAGAGCAAGATTTATAACCTGGGAAGTGAGAAGGGATTTACGGTTAAGGAGGTATTTGAAAGATGCCGGGCAATCACTGGCAAAGAGATTCCCTACGAAATCGTCGGAAGGAGAATTGGCGATATACCGGTCCTTGTTGCCTCTTCGGAAAAGATTAAAAAGGAACTCTCTTGGCAACGAATGATGTCCGATTTAGATACGATAATTAAGACCGCCTGGGAATGGCATAAGGAACATCCAAAAGGATACGAAGATTAATGTGGCAAGGGCAACCAGAGTTGCCTTAGGAACATTCCTCGGAATCTTATTGGGAGTCCTTACTATAAAACTGATAAATCCGCCAACCGGTATACCTCGCTTCTTCACCTATTTCGTCATCCTCTCCCGTGCCCTTATGGGATTCGGGATTGGTGCCAGCGCTTTGAGTATCACCTGGTTCTTAAACGGTCTTTTATTAGGTCTAATCTACAGCCTTCCTGCCTTTCCGGTATTTTATCTCTTAGATTCTTTTGGCGCGGTTTGGGTAGTTGTCACCGGCATGATTTACGGAGTAATCATTGAGATTGTCCTGAGCCTCATTCTGAAGATTAAACCTTAATTCTTAATTATTGCAAAACCACTATCTTCCCGGTAAGGGAAATTCCCTTAGATTGCAGGCGATAGAAGTAGATTCCGTTAGAAATCCTTTCGGAGCTTATATTAAGATTATTCACTCCTTCCTTTCCGGTTAAGGAAAGATTCTCAACCATCTTCCCGATTCCATCATAGATTGTGAGATTAAGTTCCTCATCTCGCAGAAGGTGTAGGACGAATGAGATTTGACCCTTCTGAATGCCAGTCACCTTTAGGGTTGGTATGGGATTAATATCCTTTGTCATCACGCCGGAATTTTCTGCAACCACTTCATCCTGGTCTTGATATAGGGTGATTGAGGTGGCATTGGCACAACTCAAATCAAAAAAGTAGTTTCCCGAACCGGTATAGGAGTTGACATAGATTTTATAATTTCCGGTAGTCGTTGGCGTATAACCGATATATTCCTGGCGACTTGTTCCGGCCGAGGAGGCGACTCTCCTTCCCGAGGGATTATAGAGATAGAGGTCAAAGTCCGGATTGGAACTGGAAGCCCAGTTTGGCATTATTAAGGTTATCGCTATTGGATAAGAGGTGGAATTGACATTCACCTGCCAGATATCGGTTCTTCCCGCGGCTCCTAAATATTCAGCGGCATAGATATGAGGTGGAACGGTTGGACCGGTTCCAATATAACCGCCCGCAGCCTTTATCGCATCATAAGCCTGGTTGCGCCCGAAACCGTAATCAACATCCTTTGCACTCGGACCCCAATCCTGAGAAGTATTACTGAGAATATCCTTCACTTGGGTTGGGGTTAGGTTGACATTCGCATCCAGCATCAAGGCAGCAACACCGGCGATGAAAGGAGTCGCCATACTTGTTCCGCTGTAGGTGATATACTGGTTTTTCGTTCCCTTCCTTGCCGCGGTGATATTCACTCCGGGACCGCAGATATCAGGTTTTATGCGGTTATCAGCAGTTGGTCCTCTGCTTGAGAAACTTGCCAGATAGAATCCCTTTTCTCCACAATCTGCCATTGCACCAACGGTTATCACCTTCTCGGCGGCCGCTGGTGAGCCAATCGTATATTTCTTTGGACCGGAATTTCCGGCGGCAACCACTGTAATAATCCCATTGTCAACCGCACTGTTACAGGCAAGGGAGAGGGCATCCTGACCATTAGAACTGCCGGATGAGCCAAGGCTGATTGATAAGACTCTTATATTATAAGTTGCTTTATTCTGAACCACCCAGTTAATCCCATTGATGATTGTAGAAGTGGAACCGCTACCGGCGGAATTGAGGACCTTAACGCCGACCAAGGCAGCGCCATAGGCAACTCCCTTATAGGTGGCATTACCTTCACCTGTGCCAGCAGCAATTGAAGCGCAGTGGGTGCCGTGTCCGTTATCATCATAAGGGGTTGTCCGGCCATTTATGAAGTCCTTCCAGCCGATAACCTTACCGCCGTCTAAATCATAATGGCCAATATCAATCCCGGTATCAAGAATCGTTATCACGATATCATTTTTCGAATAAGAGTTAAGATTGCCATCCCTATCGCCCTGAACCCCGAAGTCGGTTCTTGCCTTTGTTACTCCGAACCAGGAAGAAGCAGTTCCTAAGCAGATTGAGACCGGGGCATCGTATTCAATATGGCGCACTGAGTTCTCCTTTGCCAGTTTTAAGATTTGGTCCCTTTTGAGTAAGCCGGCAAAACCGGGAATTATCTGGTATTGATATTTTACCGAAAAGTCGCCAATTCTCTCTCGCAGATTATCAATTAGGGCATCGGTTGGGGGTGAGTTTAATAAGACGATGACCGGAACCTCTTCGTTCGTTCTCAGGAGATAGTTTAGGTTCTCAAATATCTTGTCGCCATCCGTGTCGTAAAGGAGATTGAATTCCGAAGGAATTTCTACCTCTTTGAAGGATGCCAATATTAATAAAGGCAATAAAATCACAAAGCCGAAAAGATATTTCATATATCCTCCTTTTTTCAACATCAAATATTATAATCGAAAGGTCTCTTTCTGTCAAGACAATTTTTCAACTCATCGCCATTTTTTTGGGGAGGTTTTGTCAAATGCTCGGTCTTCCCATATCTTTTCTTTACCTTTTAATCTTAGCCAAAAATCTTTGAAAGGAGGCAAAATTCGTGCCAAATGATAAAAATTGGATTTAAGATTTTGGAAGGTGGTGTCCCGAAATGTGTGGAAATTCCAATAAGTTTATGTATAATAAGAGGT
>JBBIHO010000039.1:0-10829 GCA_037446935.1 Caldifarciminota bacterium
TCTTTAATATGAACGAAGATATTTTTTACACCTTCGCAGGAAGGGATTCCCTTTGAATCATATTCCCGAGGAAGTTCCTGACATACCGCATAGGTCATATTTCTTGCTTCTACTTCTTTTCTGAGCCAGGTATGGAATTTTATTCTTAAAGGGAGCGATACGGTAAATCTTCTTTTATCTTCATATTCCGCAAATTTTTCGGGGGAGAAACGGTAAAAGCGAAAGAATTCTTTTAGCCGCTTGCTATACTCAGAATTAGCAATTGCCTTACCAACTCGGGTGATTGAGGTCTTATTAAAATAACCGGTTGAACCAATGATGTGGGGAGAACCAGATTCCTTCGCTCTATTTATTAGATAGATAATATCTTCTTCGTCCATAATTCCGAAAAGGGTGGGGTCAATCCGAACAACCGCCGGGACGCCAATCCGATTGAAGTAGGCGACCGTTCGGAAGCGGTCGGAGACCTTTGAAGCAAAAGGGCTGGTGATTTTCTGTTTTTTGGGAGTTGCTTCAATTGTTAGGGTCAAAAACCAGTAGGGGTATTCTTTTAATTCGGGGAGTTTTCTCAGTAACCAAAGGGGACCGAAGGCACTTTTGGTGACGATACCAAAACTCAGTTCCCATTTCAGGAGTAAAGTGACAACCTGATAGGTTAATTCTCTCACTTCCGGCACTGGTTGTAAAGGGTCGGTGACCTGACTGAGATAGAGAGGAAATATTCGGTATGCCTTCCCCAATTCGCTTTCCAATTTTTTGGTGATATTAGAATAGACAATTATCTCTTCCTCTTTTGACCAGGGATAAGCTCGGGCATAACATATCGGACACCGAAAGAGACAGCACCCGGATTCGGTGGCGGAGATGAGAATACTATGGGGACACTTTCTCCTCCTTTTTGAATAAGGGAAGTCGTGAAGACAATTTCCTTTTAATTCTCTTTTCTTAATTTCTATCACACTTCCTTTTTAGAAAATTACACGCTCTTTGCGATTATCAAAAGTCGGGTTTCAAATTCTCGGTCTCTTTTACCTCAGGTGTTTGATTATCAACATCTATCTCGCGCCCTTCTACCTTCTGGCTACTCTCCGCCGGTAATTGATTGAGGACTTGGAGACAGACCTTGGCGGTATTGGTATGAATCTCTACGGTATCTTCAACCTTTCGGGCATAACCGCCCGCTAACACAACACAGACGGGGATATTTCGGGCGGAAGCCTCAAAGAGGACTATTTCATCTCGTTCTTTTAGACCTTCCTTTGTCAACCGTAAAAGACCTAACTGGTCGTCTTCGTAAGGGTCGGCACCGGCAACATAGACTACCAAATCTGGCTTAACCTTATCATATATCTGGGGGACTGCCTCTCGCAAATGGTTCAAATAGACTTCATCACCTGTTAAATCTAAAAGTCCGATATCCCAATCGCTTCTCTCCTTTATTGGATAGAGATTTTCCTGGTGGATAGAGAAGGTGAAGACTGAGGGGTCGGATGAGAAGATTCTTGCCGTGCCATTCCCCTGGTGGAGGTCGCAATCAATCACCGCCGCCCTTTTAATCCTTTCCGCTTTTTGCATCTTCCTTATTCCAATCGCAATGTCGTTCACATAACAGAACCCTTCTCCGTGGTTGGGAAAGGCGTGATGGAAA
Source organism: Caldifarciminota bacterium (assembly GCA_037446935.1). Classification (GTDB taxonomy): domain Bacteria; phylum Hydrothermota; class Tepidihabitantia; order Tepidihabitantales; family JBDRVQ01; genus JBBIHO01. The sequence goes on from JBBIHO010000039.1 coordinate 1,649, forward strand.
CCGCCGCCGATGTGGAAGCAGATTTTATCCTCCAAGGCATACCGGCAGGCAAGGATTGTTCCCGAAGCGGCTAAGAGATAAGAGTGAATAATCTCCCAGGTTAAAGGCAGTTCGGAGCGGATAGTTCTTGGTGTCCAGCGTAAATTCAACATATCCTGGATATACTCTTCGGTATGGATGAGTCTTATATCATCTAAATCGGGTTCTTTGGGTTCAATGAAATCATCTTCCTTTGCCAGTCCCTCCGCAAGAAGTCTCTCTTTTACCAATTTATACTTGATTGTTGGAAAGACATGGGGTCCGATATCTATGTGATACTTATCAGAGTAGATAAACTTCATAAGCTAATGCCTAGTCTTAAAATATTGAGCGAGTTCAATAATTTAATGAATTTTTATAAATTTTTGCCTTTTTTTGCCTTCCCCGGAAATTAACAAATAGACACCGGGGGAATGTTTTTTTCTCCCAAAAATCTTGGGAGACTAAACTCCCTTTCGCATCATATAGAGACCCTTCTTTCTCTTTGGGCAATTTGAAGGTTGAGATTCTCTTTTGGGATGAAGAGAAACCTTCGCCAATTGCCCCACCTTCATAACCTCTTATATACCAGATAATAGATGGTTGAGGGTGAAAAGAATAGGCAGCAAGATGAGGAAGATTAAGGGAATTAAGGACAAAATCCCACATCGCATCTCTGTCCTCAAATGGAATGGTATCTACCTTAAATTCGCCGTCCCATATTAGATAATACATCATATGTGGTTGACCAAAGACATAGAGAAGGATGTGAACCATCTCTCTTTCCCGGGCATCGGTTTTAATCCGCAAAGACTTATTGAATTCATCACAAACAAAATATTTAAACTTCCAGATAGTATCCGTTTTATAGACATACATTGTCGTGTCATTTATGGAACCGCATCCTCCTTCAATCACAAAGTGAGGGTTATCCTGTCTATCTAAGGTAAAATCGTGAGCTGCGCCCCGGTATAAGGAAAGGCAGGCTGGTCCTAAGGTATCTACCCATTCGTAATGCCAAGAGTTTCCATCAAAATGGGCATATTTTATCTTGGCGTATCTCTCTCCGACTGGCACCACACTATCTATCTGATAAGAGATATGAGGTCTGTCAAATCTATCTGAAATCAATCTGGTCTCGTAAATGATATATCTCTCGTCTACACTGTCAATAACTTCTCTTTCCCAAGACGCACCTTCTTTTTTTAGATATACTACCTTAAGCCAAGGAGATTTGTGATAACTATGGACAAAATGGAGGGTATTGTATCTGCCCAATGCGAAACCGGTATATTCAGTAGTGTAATAACTAGCAGTATCTACCCTTTCATAAGTCCATCCATTTTCGTTTGCGGCACCTGCGCACAATGTATCGCTTAACCACATATGATAAAAGAAGGTATCCCGGATATAAATGAGATGAGGGTAATTATCCGAGCCAAGCCGAAGGTTCAACAATGCCGGATAATTAGGCCACTCGCCACTGGAGCAGGGAGGATTTATAATATACCAACTGTCTCTTATTAAATAAGCCCAAAATAGAGGGAGCGGATGACGACGGCAATTACGCCAAGCAATATGCGGATGTGAGTAGGAATCAAGAGTGATGAATCCCCTCTCTAAACCATATCCTTCAGCAATTTGGGTTATTTGCCATTCAAAGGCAAAAGTTAGATTAAGAATGGTTAGAAAGATAAATAAAATCCGCATCGTTTCCCTTCTTTAATGCTTTATGCTGAGGGAGACCGCATCTTTATCTCAATAAAAGAAGTTTAGCATTTCTCTTCTCCTTATTTGTCGTTAGCAATACATAATAAATACCAGAAGCAAGGTCATTTTCTATTCTTAGACTATATCTTCCTGCCTTCTGCTTCGGATAGCAGAAACTTTTCACCCGATTTCCTTTTATATCGTAGATGGCGAGTTCAATATCGTTCGCGTAAAGAACTCCATAGGAGATATTTAGACTTCTTCCTTATGTATGTATCAAATCCCTAGAAAGACTTACCTTGGCCTCCGCCGCTCGAAGATACGACTTCGCAATAGGTTTGTGAGGGGATATATTGAATATAGGAAAAGGTTTTGTTGCGGGGATAGGTTACTGTGACGGTAATGTAGCCTGGCTCTTTTGCAATTATCTCAAATACCGCTATCCCTTCATTATCTGTCCAGCCTATTTCGTATATATCACTCGGTTTATATAAACAGACCCTTGCCAGAGGAATTTGAATAGGTGGAGTTCCCTTTTCCGAAACCACGACCTTAAATTCCACAGGAATGCCTGATGGAATATAAGTTGGATGCTCAACCATCATTTCCCGCATAGTAGGATAAATAAACAAATAAATAACCTTCTCATTTTGCATCTCAGTAAAATATTCAAATTTGTCTTCTTCAGCATTAGATATAGATATTATATCCCAATTTCCTACTCTGTCAACCGTTGCAAATTCTTTATTCAGTCACTTCGCTTTCGCTCGGGGGAGAGTGCGGACTTTAATCTATCAAGAACAATAGGTTCGGTCTCTTCTTCTAATCTCTCTTTTAAGAGATTCTTCGTCCATTCATCCTGATAATTGGCGAGGGCTTCCACTGCGGTGAGCCGCACTTGATATTGGGGAGAGGTGAGGAAGGGAATCAACTCCTTTCTTATCATCTTTTTGAGAATCTCTTTATCATCTTTTAGTGACCCGGCAATCTTCCCCAAGACCCGGATGACAGACAAGGAAGGGGTTTTAGTCTTTAATTCCAAGATGAGCGGTTCAATTGCCTTTTCGCCCATCTCAAAGAGTGAATTCTCTGCTGCCTGGCGGACGGTGAAGATCTTATCCGAAAGTTTTTCAATGAGGCTTTTGATTGCCTTCTCCTCTTTTATCTTTCCCAGGGCAACGGTTGCACTTATCCGGGTCGGTTCTGATTTATCATTTAGATGATTTAAGATTACCGGAGTAATCTTCGCCCGGATTGTGGAATCTTCTTTTGGCACTATTGAATCAATTTTGGCGATATCGCCGAGAGCGGAGATTATCCAGCGGGGACGATTTCTCTTATCCTTTAACGCAAGGATTAAAGAGTCTACCGCATCCTTTGCCTTGATTACCCCTAAAAGATAAATCACATTTGCCCGGGCTTGCCTCCGGTCATCTCGGAGATATTTGAAGAGATAAGGCTTTACCTTCTCGGGAAGGGATTCGCAGAGCTCCTGAATTGCTCGTAATTCCAGGCTATTTTTTGTGCCAATCTTTTCCTTAAATATATAATTGATCGCAATCGTATCGCGTTTGATGAGTTCCTTCCGGTATAAGGGAACTCTCTTTCGGGCACTGCCCACCTCCCAAACACTGGCACCCTTGAATATCTCCGCAATTGGCTTATTTGTAAGACCTTCCGGTGAAATCTCTATCTCTTCTTTCTCCTTCTCCTTTCTCTTCTCACCTTTTATATCACAACCTGCGCCATAAAATCCCTGAAAGAAATAGGTGTTCTCTTTTGCCTTAGAATCCTTTGGATAAATATCATTACCTTGGAGGTCTAAGAAGATGCCAAATCCGCCGAAACCGCGTGCGAGATTAGCACCTCCCTGGCCAAATTCCCTCTCCCTTGTGAGATAGGAATCATCACCTTCGGAATCTAAGAATAAGCCGAAGGAGTTTGTGAGACCAATTCCCTGACCACCCGAGCAATAATAAAAATCGTTTCCTTTCTTATCAACTATAATGCCGACTGAAAGGTCATGACCTTCCCCTTGGGAAGGACCGAATCGCGAATAGTAGTTATCGTCTCCTTCGCGGTCAACCAAAATCCCACTGGCGAGGTGAATGCCAGCACCCTGAGAATACTGGGTAGCAGAATATTTATCATTTCCTTCCCCGTCGTAAAGCATCCCGAGGGCATACCAATAACTGGTTCCCTGACAGAAGACATCACCGTTATAAAAGTCGTTCCCCTTTTTATCGTATAAGAGTCCGATACCGCCACCGGCGTCCGGTCGGAAACCCATGGCAAAGCCCTGGGCAAAACTCCGAAAGTCCTTCTCTAAGAGGGGGCTGTGATAAAATTTGCCTCCGGCATAATATATATCCTCCCCAGAAAAATCAGCGAGACAGCCATAGCCAAAGGTTGAACCAAATCCCTGAGCAAAGTTATAAGCCCGGTAGGTATCATTCCCCTTTAAGTCAAAAAGGGATCCTAAGCCATAAAAGGCAAAACCACAAGTTGCGGTCTTTCCCTCATAAGAATCATTCCCTTCAAAGTCAATTAAAATCCCAAGCCCGAATAAGGAACTACCCAGTGAGTATTCCGTGGCGCGATAGATGTCATCCCCCTTTAAGTCAATAAGGAGACTGGTGCCAAAGAGGGCACCGGCAAAAGAGAAGGGTTTTTCCGAATGATAAAGGTCGTTTCCTCTTAGGTCAATAATGATGGAGAAATTGGCGGAGAGTCCGCCAATAGTGCCATTACGGGAATAGTAAATATCCTTTCCCCCGAAATCTAAAATTATATTAAATTCATCATAATAGAGATTATCCTCTTCGCTACCAATGACAACCTTTCCCCATTCATTCTCTTCGTAAAAGTAAACCTTTCCCTTAACACCAGAAATTTCTTGCCCGAGATTCTTCTTCTTTGTCTCACTTGCGGTAGGAATGAGTCGCCTGGTCAAATAATCAGAAAATTTATTTAAGTCGGCAAGGGATGAAGCAAGAATATCCTCCCATTTAACCTTTTGGACAACAGTGAAGAAACTATCAAATGGCATCTTTGTGGAATCAAATTTCATTTGGCGGTTAAATTCTTTATGAAGGAATCCTTTTAAGTAATCATCACTTGTATCCTCCTCGTCGGAAAAGAGGTCAGGTGAAAAATAGAGGAGATAGTCAAATTCCTCCGGAGAGAGAAGCGCAATCACTTTCTGCCAAGTGACTTTTTGCGGAAATCTCATAATCCCAAATTGTGGTTCTAACTCCCCGGCGAAGGATTTAGCGGTGCGATTTACCATCAATAGTATCTCTTGGAGGAGGGCAAACCCCTCTCTTTCAAAAGCCTTACTAAATCCCTCTTCCAATTCCGCCAAACGCAAGATGGTTGAATCCAAATAAAATGGCAACCAGAGCGGTCGGTCAAGAGAATTGGCAACCCTCTTTAAGAGAAAGGTTGAATCGGTTGCCCACTTCTTCTCAAATGACAACTCTTCTTCGGAAACCGAATAAAAATTGAGGCATTTCTTAATCAGACCAATTTCCGTCGGCTCTAAGGAAGGGGTAAGGCTTGAGACGAAATATAATATAATAAAGACCATCGCCAATTATAATTAAGAGAGGAGGTCTTGTCAATGGATGCCCTCTTAAGCGAGCAAGCGAAGGTCTCATTATTTTAACCTCACCACCCTTTGCGAAGAAGTTTTTGCCATCTTCTCTTTAAGCATATCCAAAAAGAGATGAAAAGAGAGATGAAATTTTAGAATTGGCGTCGCCTCAAGAGTTTCTCTTAAAGAGGGATTAAGTGATAGATTGCAAGAGATATTTAATAATTGATATAAAATCTGATTTTTTAGCCGATTTTGATTTTAATTTTCTTAATTTTATAAAAATCTCTCTTTTGACAGGTGAGGAGATGCCCCTCCCCCCACGGCATTTTGAGAAAAGAATCCCCTCTATAAATATAGAGTAAAAAATTGGGCAAAATGTTTCCAAAATCTTAAATTCAATTTTCCAAATTTTTATCCTTTGGCACGAATTTTGCTTACAGTTTTTTGGCTGTCAAAACCCATCCATTGGACCACCCGCCTATCAGACTAATGATACTGAACAGGTGGATTTAGGAAGGGAGAGGAAGAGGTAAAGAAAGGGATAGAGAAATAGATAGAGGAATAGGTCTATAAAGGGGTATATTAAGAGGCAGGGGAAGTATAAAGGGGATGCATCCAGATGCTCAATTTAAGATTAGGGAGATAGACTAACCTCTATTAGTAAAATGGAGAGGTTCATTTTGGGATAATGAATTTCTTTGTTATCCTTGTATCTTCGGTCTCTAAGAGGCAGAAGTAGGTGCCGGAGTTAACAACCTGACCTTTTTATCCTTTTTGTCCCAGAATAGCGAACCGCTCGGAGAGGTGATTTTCCCCGAGAAGAGGTTCTTCACTACCCGACCAGTGGCGTCAAGGATTTTTGGATCTACCGGGGAGATTTCCGGAAGGAAATAACGGATGCGGACCGAACCGGGAATGAGATTTAGCATCGGCTGCGAACGCCACTCCGGAGTATTGCCAACTTCAACAGGGAGGTAATAGGTTTCCCCACAATAAGCGGCACCTAACATATCTCACCAAAGACGAAGAAGTTATTGTTGAAGAAATCATAAACCACTGAGGGATTACGGCGGGCATCTGGTATTTCACCCGAAGGGAAGAGTTGTGTCCAGTGGAGAGAAGATATATTAAGGACATAAGTGTCGTTGAATAAGGGTAAAGTTGGGTCCAGTTTTCATTTCCTGGGGTTAAATCTAATGCCCATACTTCATTATACCAGGTGCTCCAGGCGCTTCCGCCAAAGAGAATCATTCGGTTATTGGCGGCATCAAAAAGCTCTCCGCCACCAACGCGGGGAGCAGGTCGGCTGGGAACCGATATCTCTCTCCAAACCATACTGTCTAATTTTAACTCCCAGGCATCATTTTGCCACTGGTAATTCCCGGCCTCGCCACCAAAGATAATTAGGGAATTGCGTGCGGGGTGATAGATGGCATACTGGTCAAAGCGGGCAATCGGCGGGGTTCCTGAGGGGTTCAGTCTCTCCCAATTTTCGGAACCTAAGGTTAAATTTAGTGCCCATATTTCGTTTAGAGTTCTACTGCCATCATCGCCGCCAAATATGCGCATCCGCAACTGAATGTGAAAATTAAGAATACCGGTATAAAAAATCTGCCTTTTATATTACACCTCATAACTCTAAGTCAAGGAAGAGACCGTAAACAGACTTAATGGCGTAACCTTGACTTTATGGACGGAAGAGATAAAATGAAGGAGTTTATGAGGATTGTAAATGTATTCCCCCAATTCCGCAGTCTGGCTGGTGGCGAGCGGTTAGCGATTAAGATTTCCAACCTCTTAGCCAGAAAGGGATTTAAGGTCTTCTTACTCACTTTGAGTATGAACGATGAGTGCCAAAGGGAGTTGGATGAAAATGTAGAATTAATTGAGTATATGCCTTCTCTTGACCGTATAAAGAATCACTACTGGAAGATATTTTTTGAGCACCTCTTTGTCTATAGACTTGCCGCACTAATACCTGTTGATATTGATGTTGTATATTTTCACAAATCATCCAGTCTGCCCTGCCTCTTTTATTATAAAGATATCAAAAAGGGGAAGATTCCTTCTCTCTATTTTTGCTACGAACCACCCCGCTTTCTTTATGACCTAAAGGAAGAGACACTGTCGCATCTGGGTCTCTTCCGTTTCTTCGTTCAGCCATTTTATCCACTATTGAGATTTCTTGACCGAAGATTTGCCAGTCGTGCGGATTTGATTCTTGTCTTTAGTTATTTTATGGAGAAGGAGGTAAAGAGGCTATATAAAAAAAGGGTTAAGATGATTGGACCGTTGGGCGTTGATTTTCCGGAGGTGAAAGGGAATAAGGAATACCTTTTGCAATATGGCATTAATGAAGACGATAAAATTTTACTTACGGTCAATCGCCTCCAGCCGCGAAAGAGGATTGATATTTTAATTGAAGCGATTCCCTTTGTGAGGAAGGAATATCCCAATATAAAGGTTCTGATTATTGGTTCTGGTCCGGAGGAGAGGAATCTAAAAGGATTAGTAAGGAGACTCAATATCGGAGATGTGGTCAAATTTTTAGGATATATTGAAGAGGATGAGTTGCCCACCTTCTATGCCAACGCCGATATTTATATTCATTTAGCGAAAAATGAACCATTCGGATTAAGTGTTCTGGAGGCAATGTCTTTTGGTAAACCGGTAATTAGTGTTTATGAAGGTAATCCGGCGGAGATTATAAAGGAAGGAGAGACCGGTCTCTTTGTTAGACCGCAACCTGCGGATTTAGGGGAGAGAATAAACTACCTATTACGGAATGAAGCGAAGAGAAGAGATATGGGATTAAAGGCAGCCGCCTTTGTCCGAAATCACTACAATTGGGAAGATTTCATTGAGCGATTCATTGCATCCGGCAATCGGAGAGAGAATGTCCATAAACGGTAAAATTACCTTCTGGCTTAAAAGACTTCTCATATCTTTGGTGATTATTATAATCTTTTACTTTTTAATTCGTTCCATTCTTCTTAATTGGCAAAAGGCAACACTCGCGGAAATTAGGTTAAGGTTCAACTTCTTCGCCATTTCTATCTTTTTTCTTTTAGCCAGTTCTTTTGCCGGGGCTTTTGCCTGGCAGAGGAATTTGCATCTCTTTGGGATGCGGATCAATTATTGGGACGGCTTGCGGACGATTGCCATATCCCAGTTAGGGAAGTATCTACCTGGTAAGGTCTGGTCCTTAGGGGGCAGGGTTTTAATATCAAAGCGGTATGGGGTGGGGGAGATTGAGACATCCGCCTCAATGCTGATTGAGATGATTTGCCTCTCTTTAACCGCAGTGGTTCTATTTTTAATTTCTCTCTTCTCTTATGGGCGAAGCCTACCGCCAAGATTTTATTCGGTTTTTCTCCTCCTACCTTTGAGTATCATTCTCCTTTATCCCCGGTTATTAAAAAGATTGGTTGCCCTGGGAGGAAAGGTTCTGAAACGGAGGGTGGTCATTCCAAACTTAGAATTAAAGGAAATCGCTATCCTCTATTCTCTCTATTTTATCTCCTGGTCCATTCACACTACTGGCTTTTTCTTCCTCCTGCGTTCATTTTATCCACTACCTTGGACCAATTATTTTGCGACAATCGGCGCCTTTTCTGGTTCCTGGGTTTTAAGTTTTGCGATTCTGATTGTGCCGGCCGGATTTGGTTTCCGGGAAGGGATACTCACTTTTCTCTTAAAATTTTTTTTACCACTACCGGTTGCTGCTCTCGCTTCAATAAGCGGCCGGTTGTGGACAACGGCTGGCGAAATAATTATACTGATTGTGACGATTTTAATAAAACCAAAAGAATTTGCGGCAATATTGAGAGGTAAATGAAAGTCGTGAGGGCGAAT
>JBBIHO010000040.1:0-10791 GCA_037446935.1 Caldifarciminota bacterium
CCGAAAGCCCTTCCTTAAACGAACTCTTAATTGGTGTTTCAATAATCTCCTCACCTACCATCTTTCGCTGTGGTTTTGACATCAAGCCTCGCATACCACCAATTTGCACCGCCTGGCTCCTGGAACCTCTGGCTCCGGAATCAAGAAGTAAATAGAGAGGGTTAAAACCATTTTTGTCTTCTTCCAGCGCCTTCATTAGTGCTGTCTCTACCTTTGCTGCTGCCTGTGTCCAGGTTGTGACCACCAAGTTATATTTCTCGCTCTCCGATATGAGACCCCGGCGATAACTACTGTAATGGCGCTTCAACTCATCTTCACTTTCTTTTAGAATCTTCGGCTTCTCCTTCGGAACTACAACATCATCCATTCCAATTGATATTCCTGACACCGTCGCAATCTCAAAACCAATGTCCTTTATATCGTCCAGGAGTTTTGCCGCCTGCGCGCTTCCTAATTTGCGATAACAATGGTCAATAAGCACCACCAGCTTTTCTTTATTGAGCACATCATTTACGAACCGGAGCGGTTCCGGTAGGTAGGCATTGAAGATCACTCTTCCCACTGTCGTATCATAAGTATTGCCTTGATAGCGGAACTTTATCATCGTATGCAATTCCATCTCTCCCAATTCATAAGCCGAAACGATTTCGCGAAAATCATCGTAAACCATATCTATCCTTTTTGCCGTTGGATTTACTTTCGTCAAATAGTATATACCGGCAACCATATCTTGAGTCGGAGCCATCAGTGGTTTTCCATGAGCCGGGGAAAGAATATTAGAAGGTGCGAGCATTAACAATATTGATTCCAAAATCGACTCTGGCGTCAGTGGCAAGTGAACTGCCATCGTATCGCCATCAAAATCGGCATTAAACGGTGGACAGACGCAAGGATGTATCCCAATTGCCCGATGTTCAACCAGAACCGGGAAAAATGCCTCAACCGAAGGACGATGAAGTGTAGGTGCACGGTTTAATAAGACAGGATGTTCTTTAGTAATCTCCTCTAAGATCTCCCAGACTTCCGGCGGGCATTTCTTATGTAAAAGTTTTGCTGCATTCTCCCCTTCGGTTAATTTTTTCTCCTCAAATTTCCGCATAATGAACGGCTTGAACAATTCATAGGCAATCTCTTTTGGTAAACTACATTGATGAAGACGCAGCGTTGGATCAACAACAATAACCGAACGTCCTGAATAATCTACGCGCTTCCCCAAAAGATTTCGCCGGAATCTGCCTTGCTTACCTCTCAGGGTCTCACACAACGACTTGAGAATTTTGCCACCCGCTCCTTTCGCTGGTCTGACGCGTGTCTCGTTACTAAAAAGGGCATCCACGGCATCCTGCAGCATCCGCTTCTCGTTCTTCAAAATAATCTCCGGGGTCTTTATACTCAAAAGATGTTTTAAGCGATTATTCCGAATAATTACTCTCTTATAAAGGTCATTCAAATCAGAAGTGGCAAAACGGCCGCCTTCTAATGGCACCAGTGGTCTTAAATCGGGTGGGATAACCGGAATCGCTTCTAAAATCATCCACTCCGGTCTCACTCCGGAATTCCGAAATGCCTCAACCACCTTTAATCGTCGAAGGAGAGAAAATCTCTCTGAACTCTCCCGTTTCATTCTCACCCGTAAATCGGCGGCTAAGTCATCTAAGTCTAACTTTGCCAAGCGATACTTCAAAGCCGCCGCCCCAGTATCGGCAACGAACTTTTCGTATTTATCCTTTACCGCAAGATAATCCTCTTCCCCTAATAGTTCTCCTCGTTTATAAGGCGAGGCCCCAGGCTCGAGAACGACATATACCACATAATTCAATATACCCTCAATTTCGTTAATTGTATAATCTAAGAGGAGTCCGATTTTAGAAGGTGGCACCTGATAGAATAGAATGTGGGCGACTGGAACGACCAATTTGATATGTCCCATTCTTTCCCTTCGCACTTTAGAAAGTGTCACCTCAACTCCACAGCGGTCGCAAACTATTCCTTTATAACGAATCTTTTTATACTTACCACAATTACACTCGTAGTCCTTTACCGGTCCAAAAATCCGCTCGCAGAATAATCCATCCCTCTCTGGTTTCTGGGTTCGGTAATTAATTGTCTCCGGTTTTGTAACCTCGCCCCACGACCATCCACCTTCCTTCACCGGCCTTTGTATAATTTCGGGTGAAACAAGGGTAATCCGCAAGGCATCAAAATCTTTAAATATCTCTTCCATTATTTCTTCTCCTTTAAGTTAACCTTTTCCGGGACTAAATCAAGACATAATCCCCGCAGTTCTTTGGTGAGCACAGAGAAGGATGCCGGCATCTTTGGTTCTGGTGGTGATTTACCCTTAAAGAGGGCTTCAAAGAGTTCGCTCCGACCATCAACGTCGTCCGATTTTACGGTTAGTATCTCTTGTAATGTGTGTGCCGCACCATATGCCTCTAATGCCCAAACCTCCATCTCGCCGAATCGCTGACCACCGAATTGTGCCTTACCACCCAAGGGCTGTTGGGTAATTAAGGAATAACGACCAACCGCCCGGGCATGAATTTTATCGTCTACCATATGGATAAGTTTCATCATATAGATATATCCAACAACCACTTTATCCTTAAATGGCAAACCAGTTCTACCGTCATAGACCGTAACCTTTCCGTCCGGCGGTAAACCTGCCCTCTTCAACTCTTCCTTTATCTCCTCCACCGTCGGACCTTCAAAGGGTGGTGAAATCGCTTGGTAACCTAAGCGCTTCGCTGCCCAACCTAAAACGGTCTCCAAAATCTGACCTAAATTCATTCGTGACGGCACCCCGAGCGGATTTAAAACCATATCCACTGGTGTTCCGTCCTCAAGAAATGGCATATCTTCCACCGGCAGAATCTTTGCCACCACTCCTTTACTACCATGTCTGCCTGCCATCTTATCCCCAACCGACAATCGCCGCTTCTGCGCAATATAGACCCTCACCCATTTCAAGACCCCATGTGGAAGTTCGTCGCACCGCGCAATCTTTTCCTTCTCATTATTAAACTCATCTTCAATTGCTACCCTCTCCGTTTCGTATTCTTTTAAGATATCCCTTATCTCGGCCAATTTCCTTTCGGATTCGACGATACCTTCAAAATCCTTTAATTTACTTATCTTCCCCGAGGTGAAGAACTCTTCGGTGAACCTTCCCCCTTTTTCCAATAGAATATGCCCTCGGCTATCTTTTACCGTTACCGCTGCCTTCTCTCCTAAGAGGACCGCTCGCAACCGGTCATCACGGCGACTTTGGGCAAAAGCCTTTCGTTCCTCATACTTCTTCAATGCCAATGCCTCTCGCTTCTTGAAAACATCCTTTGCCAATCCGCTTTCATCTCGTCTTGTGAGGACCTTCACATCAATAACTGTGCCGTAGACACCCGCCTCTACCCTTAGAGAAGTATCACGGACATTTTCTGCCTTCTCACCAAATATCGCGCGCAAAAGTCTTTCCTCCGTGGTAAACTCAGTCTCACCCTTCGGCGTAATTCTTCCTACTAAAATATCCCCAGGGATAACCTCTGCCCCAATCCGAATAATCCCGAAAGGATCTAAGTTTGCCAAATCCTCCTCCCGTGCCCCTGGTATATCCCGTGTAATCTCCTCTGGACCTAACTTTGTCATTCGTGCCTGAATCTCGAACTCCAAAATTTGGATTGAGGTGAAGGCATCTTCCCGGAGTAGATTTTCCGATACGACAATCGCATCCTCATAATTATACCCGCGCCATGGTAGAAAGGCGACCAAGACATTTCGCCCTAATGCCAATTCCCCATTATCGGTACTTGGTCCGTCAGCCAGCAGTTCTCCCTTCTTCACCTTCATCCCTTCTCTAACTACTGGTTTTTGGTTGTGGCAGGTATATTGATTGCTCTTAAAGAATTTTTGCAGTCGATACTCTTTAAGGCCCGAGGCGGTACGTAGTAAAATTCGGGATGAGTCGACCCTCACCACCTCCCCATCTTCTTCTGCCAGGAGAGTGGCACCTGATTCCTCTGCCCATCTCCTTTCAACCCCGGTCGCTACAAGAGGTCTTTCTGGCATTAAAAGGGGAACCGCCTGCCTCTGCATATTTGCTCCCATCAGTGCCCGGTCCGCGTCATCGTGCTCTAAAAATGGTATTAGAACCGTTGAGGGCGAAAAGAGTTGTTTAGGAGATATATCCATATGGGTAACCTCCTCTGGTGGGACGCTTATCACATCGCCCTGCCTCCGCGCAATCACTTCCTTTGCTAAGATGCGCCGGTTCTCGTCAATTGGTGTATCAACCTGAGCAATCGTTAGATTATCTTCTTCATCCGGACTAACATACTCCACTTCCTTTGTCACCACTCCCTTTTCTACTTTCCAGTAGGGGGTAGTTATAAATCCGTGTTCATCCACATTTGCATAGGTGGCGATAGTATTTATCAATCCGATGTTTGGACCTTCCGGTGTCTCAATAGGACATATCCGACCGTAATGCGAATAGTGGACATCACGAATTTCAAAACCGGCCGTCTCCTTAGTTAAACCACCCGGACCCAATGCCGAAACCCTTCTTTTATGGATGAGACTGGCGAGTGGATTTGTCTGCTCCATAAACTGACAGAGAGGACTCTGAGTAAAGAATTTCATCACCATTGTCGTTACTACCCGGGTATTTATCAATTCATGGGGCGTTAATTGCGCATCTTCAACTAAGGCTGCTTTTTCCCGAATATTTTGGCTTAATTGCATAAATGCCGCTCGAAAATGATTTACCAAAAGTTCGCCCACTGCTCGCACTCGTCTCGCCATAAGATGGTCAACATCATCCGGCGGTAGAAGTCGGGCATGGAAAGCAAGTATCCTCTTTGTAATCTTCACTATATCATCTTTTGAAAGACCCACCTCCGAAAAGGGAATCTGTTCATTAAAGATGCGATTCAACCGATAGCGACCACACCGTCCCAGTTCAAACCGCCGCGTGTCAAAGAGCATACCCATAATTACATTTTCCGCAATCTCTGTTGAATGGGCAGCAATTCCTCGTAGCCGATGGAAGATCTTCCGCAAAGCCTCTTCCTTTGTGGTCGTCGGGTCTTGCTTCAAACTCTGGACGATGACTGAAAGCCCAGGCGAATCCCTTTTTATGCACTTTGCCTTTGTGATTCCTTTCGCTGCGAGGAAATCATAAATTCCCGCGGTAATCTCCTCTCCCACATCGCAGTAAATCCTCCCGTCTTCCCCCTTGATACTCTCTACAATCACATCACCAATTTCTATCTTCTTTTCTACCACCGGAAAGAGTTTTTGGAGTATCTCCTCTGGTGAATAGCCAATCGCTCGGAAGAAGGTAAATGCCGGAATTCGGCGATGTCGATCTAAAAGAACTGATAAGTGGTCGTTGGCATCAATACGCATTTCAAACCAAGCTCCCCGCAGAGGCACTAAAAGCAAAGATGCCTCGCCATCTTCTCGCTGAAGATAGACACCCGGGGCACGATGCAATTGACCAACCACAACCCTTTCAATCCCATTGATGATAAATGTTCCGCGCTCCGTCATAAAGGGAAGGTCAATTATGAAAATCTTTTGTTCAATCACATTTTTTATTCGATACCCCTCTTTCGTCGGTGTCCTTTTTACTAAACGAAAGGTCGCATAGAGCGGAATAGAATAGTTTAGACCCTTCTCTATCGCCTCTTCAACTGTATAAGTTGGGCGAGAAAACTCATAAGAGACATATTCCAGAGTAAAATTCCGATGGGTATCCTCAATTGGAAAGGTTTCCCGGAAAACTAGTTCCAGCCCCTCATTTTTTCTTGCTTCCGGTGGCACATCCAACTGTAAGAAGGACTTATAGGACTCTAACTGAATCGACAGCAGAGGCGGGATTTCCCAGGAATGTTTTAATTTAGAAAAGTATCTTTTCATTTTATTTCAACCTTTGCTCCAACCTCCTCCAATTTCGCCTTTATCTTTTCTGCCTCTTCCTTCGTTATTCCCTGCTTAATTATGCTCGGCAGAGTATCAATCAGATCCTTCGCTTCCTTTAAACCCAAATTCGTCAGGGCACGCAATTCTTTGAGAACCTGAATCTTCTTGTCACCGACCGCAATCAACGAGACGGTAAACTCTGTCTTCTCCTCTTTCGCTTCGGGCACTGCCTGAGTTGAAACCGGTCCAGCCGCTTGGGGGATGTAAGTTTGACCCGTAATCCCAAATTTCTCCTTTAATGCCTGAACCAGGCTATGGAGCTCGGTTACGGTTAATGCCTCAATCATGCTTATCAACTCTTCTACTTTAGTTGGCATTTTGACCTCCATTATACTTCTTTAACTTCTCTCTAAAATTTAACAATTCCCAAAAATTCGCTCCGTTATCTAAAAAATCTCTAATCTCACTCTTCACTTTTAACACTCAATTTATTCGTGGTTGCCAAATTTTATTGCCAATAAGATAACATTATATTTAGGAATTGTCAAGGGTTTTGCGAGCGATTTCTTCCAGTACGAGGACCAAACTATTAAGTAATTCCGTCAATTGATTAGTGAGCCCAGTCAAGGGAGAAAGGAGTGAGCCAAGGAGTTGGGAAATCAAATCCTCTCGTGGCGGAATACTCGCTAATAGCGAAAACTGTTCGGCGTCAAAAATTGCATCTTCAATTAAAGCCCCCTTAAATTTAATTTTGTAATTCTTCTGAAAGTCTCGAAGTAGCCGCGCCGGTAAAATCTCATCCTCGCGGCTGACGATTAGCGATGTTGGCCCCCTTAAGAAACGGCGTGCTTTATCTAAAAGCCCCACTTCCTTAAAGGCAATTAGCGCTAAACGGTTTTTAACCACCGAGATTTCTATCTTCGCTGCCTTCATCTTTCTCCGCACCTCTTGTAATTCCGAAACGGGCATCCCCGTGAAGTTTGCGAAGTAAATCCCTTTGGCATCCTTTACCATTTCTCTTATTCTCTCAACCATCTTCTTCTTTTTCATTCTAACCTTCCTTACGTGCCATTTCCTGCAATTCTTTAACATCCAACTTAAACGAGGGACCCATTGTTGACGATAAAAAGCAGGAGCGAATATACTGTCCTTTTACTGTTGCCGGTTTTATCCTCAACAATTCCGCTATGAGGGCCAAAAGATTCTTCTCTAATTTCTCTGCCTCAAAAGTCGCCTTACCAATCAGTGCATGGATATTTCCTGTCTTATCCATCTTAAATTGAATCTTTCCCGCCTTTAATGCCTTCACCGCTGGTCCGACATCAAAGGTCACTGTTCCGGTCTTCGGAGTTGGCATCAATCCCCTAGGACCCAGTATCTTTCCCATCTTACTTACTTCCGGCATCACATCCGGTGTCGCCACTAATACATCAAAATCGAGCCAGCCGGATTTTATCTTCTCAACATATTCGTCGAATCCAACATAATCAGCACCTGCCTCCTTTGCCTCTTTCTCCTTTTCCCCTTTTGTCAGCACTAAAACCTTGGTCTCCTTTCCTGTGCCATAGGGTAAAATGACGGTTCCGCGCACCATCTGGTCCTGTTTTTGTGGGTCGCAGCCCAGTTTGATCGCAACATCTACCGATTCATTAAACTTGGCATTTGCATTTTCTTTAACCAGCTTAACCGCCTCTGATAGGGAATATTCTTTTTTCCTTTCTATCTTTTCCAATATTCCTCTATACCTCTTGCTACGCTTCACGAGACTCCTCCTCAATTGTTATCCCCATCTGTTTCGCTGTTCCCTCAATAATTCGCATTGCCGCCACAATATCCGTCGCATTTAAGTCGGCCATCTTCTTCTGAGCGATTTCCTGCAATTGTTTTCTTGTAATCTTTCCGACCTTTATCCGATTCGGCTCTGGTGAACCTTTTGCTAAACCGGCTGCTTGTTTTAAGAGAACCGATGCTGGTGGACTCTTGACAACAAAAGTAAAACTTTTATCCTGGTAAATTGTTACTACCACTGGGATAATTATCCCTGGGGCCTCCTTTTGGGTAGCGGCATTAAACTGCTTACAAAACTCTACGATATTGACACCATATTGTCCGAGCGCCGGACCAACCGGCGGAGCGGGCGTTGCCTGTCCCGCCGGAATCTGTAATTTAACCAATGCTATTTGCTTCTTTGCCATATGGACTCCTTATCAAATTGGCGCGACTTCTATAAAATCCAATTCCACCGGTGTCGGTCGGCCAAAAATTGTTACCGTTAACTTTACCCTTCTTCGCTCGGGAAAAATCTCGTCAACGGTTCCAGCAAAACCACTAAACGGACCGGAAATTACCTTCACCATCTCGCCTTTGGTAAAAGGTGCCTCTGGTGTTGCCTTTTGTCTACCACTTTCAATCTGTCCCAATACCTCATCCACTTCTTCTTTACTCAATGGCAGTGGTTTGTTGGATGTCCCCAAGAGGTGCGTAACGCCAGGAATTGAATTTATCAACTTGAACGCCTCTTCACTCTCTTCCATTTCCACAATAATATATCCCGGATACAATTTTCTCTCCTCCGGAACCAATTGGGTTTTTTTAATCTTCAAGACCCTTTCCGCCGGAAGAATTACCCGACCCACAATGTCACCTAATTTTAATTCCCTGATCCTCTTTTCTAAAATCGCTTTCACCTTTCTTTCCTTGCCGGTATAAGTGTGGACAATATAAAATTTCATCATGTTTAGCGAATGAGGATATGAAGTAAGTGGGCAAAGATAAAATCCCAAAACCCGACGAAGAGCGAAAGAATCGCTGAAAGGATAATTACCAGTAAGGTTGCGATGAATAACTCGCGCCGCGATGTCCAAGTAACCTTTTTCATCTCGGCAATCACTTCTTTAAGATAATTCCGGATATTCTTTATAATCTTCCTCGGATTCATTATCTTCTAAATTCGCACAAAACGCCGGGCATCATTATTCATCATCGTTCGTATTCTTTCGTCTCTTCTCATTCAGCATTCGCATTTGAAAACAGGCCAGGAGGGATTCGAACCCCCACCCCCCGGATTTGGAGTCCGGTGCTCTAACCGTTAGAGCTACTGGCCTTTTTCACTTCTTTATGAACAGTATGTTTCCGACAGAATTTACAATATTTCTTTAACTCTAATCGCTCTTGTTTATTTTTATTTTTGGTGGAATGATAATTCCTTCTTTTACAATTACCGCAGGCAAGTTGAATAAAGACTCGCATCCTCCGCCTTCTCCGGTTTTTACTCGATTATCGAACTCACTACTCCTGCCCCTACCGTTTTGCCACCTTCTCGAATCGCAAACCTGGAGCCTTCTTCTAATGCTACTTCGGAAATCAAATCCACCCGGAGAGTAACATTATCTCCTGGCATTACCATCTCCACACCGCTCGGTAATTGGACCGTACCCGTCACATCCGTCGTTCGGATATAGAACTGTGGCCGATACCCATTAAAGAACGGGGTATGTCTTCCACCTTCTTCCTTCTTTAATACATACACCTGAGCCTCAAACTTCTTATGCGGTTTAATTGAACCGACTGCCGCCACCACCATTCCGCGTTGTGCCTGGTCTTTTTCTACACCCCGGAGCAGAATTCCAATGTTATCACCGGCTACCCCTTCGTCCAAAACCTTTCGGAACATCTCAACACTCGTCGCCACTGTTTTAATATGGGTTCCAAAGCCGATAAGTTCTACTTCCGAACCAGGAGTTATCCTCCCTCTTTCCACCTTTCCGGTCACTACCGTTCCCCTTCCCGTAATTGAGAAGACATCCTCCACTGGCATCAGGAATGGTTTATCCATATCACGCACGGGAATTGGAATATAATCATCAACTACCTTCACCAATTTTAAAATTGCTCCACACCACTGGCATTCATCCTTACCGCATCCACACTCCAGGGCTTTCAATGCGCTTCCTTGCACAAAAGGAATTTCGTCTCCCGGGAACTTATATTTATTCAATATATCCCGCACTTCCAATTCTGCGACTTCAATCAATTCCGGGTCAGACATCATATCGATCTTATTCAAAAAGACGACAATCGCTGGCACATTCACCTGTCGTGCTAAAAGCACATGCTCCCGTGTCTGAGGCATCGGCCCATCTGGCGCTGAGACCACAAGAATCGCCCCATCCATCTGCGCCGCGCCCGTAATCATATTTTTGATATAGTCAACATGCCCCGGGCAATCAATATGGGCATAATGCCGCTTTTCGCTCTCGTATTCAATATGTGCCAATTGAATCGTCAATCCTCTTGCCTTCTCCTCAGGAGCCTTATCAATTTGGTCGTAGGGGGTATATTTTGCCAGACCTTTTTTCTCTAAGCAAAGGGTTATTGCTGCGGTAAGCGTCGTCTTTCCGTGGTCAACATGACCAATTGTCCCGATATTTAGGTGAGGCTTTTTTCTTTCAAACTTCGCCTTTGCCATAAAAATTCCTCCCTTTTCCTTTTTTCTCCTTTAAGCCCACGGCCGGAATCGAACCGGCGACCTCATCCTTACCAAGGATGTGCTCTTCCGACTGAGCTACATGGGCAAAGGGATATTATATATCAAATTGTAAAAAAGTCAACCATTATCTTTTTCTAAATATTCTGCAATTCGCTCTTTATAAAGAATTATAAAGATTTTTCCAAAAAAGTCAACATTACAATAAAGGCTCTGGGAACCTAACCCAATAACTAAATTGCTAAATTGACAAGTGCACCTTCATTAAGACCTCTCATTTTAATCTGCCAATTAGACCTTTTCATTTTCCAATATAGCATAGAATTGAGCGATTGTCAATACCGCCCCAATCCTTACAATACGGCGCAAAGGAAGAAATTAAAATA
>JBBIHO010000041.1:0-10782 GCA_037446935.1 Caldifarciminota bacterium
TCTCCTTCTTTATCCTTTCCAATACTCCTTTTAGGCATAATTCACCTCTCTTTTTATAAGTTATTGATTTTCTTTCACTTAATAAAATTAAGGTTTTCTTCCTCTATAAATATAGAGTAAAAAATTGGGCAAAATGTTTCCAAAATCTTAAATCCAATTTCCCCCAATTTTTTATATTTTGGCACGAATTTTGCTTCTTTTCCTCAAAATGGCGATGAGCCAGTTTTCTGACTCTTCAACGGATGGTTACATCCGAACCTATGTGGATATAACCAAGTTATCGGAAATTGCTCGCCTGTCTTGCCCAAGACAAAATGTTTAAAAGCATGGAGGTAGCAAACTGCCATCTTTGGACATTTTTGTATAGTGTTGGGTTGTTTTTTGTTTACTTGGGGTATCTACCTTTTGCCAGTAAGTGAACCGACCTTTACAGGAATTTTAACAAAACCTTTATTTTGGGGATTGTTTTCAATATTTGTCCATCTACTAAAAAAGATTAATATGGCAGGCTCGCAACTCTTCGCCACTTCGTGGTTTGGTCTCGGCTTTGCCGATATCGCAAGACTTTATTATGATTTAGAAGTGAAGAGTGTTATTGGCTGATTTAGCCAAAATCAAGAAGAATAAAATTTGCACTGATTAATAAGTCAACCGCCAAAAGATTCTTCACCAAAAGGGAATTATTTATGGTTTCTTTAATTTATATTTCGCAAGGAGGCGGTAAAAATGGCGCCGACTGATACCAGCGGCATCCGCTGCCTTGGTTATATTCCAATCCTGTTCTTCTAAGATCCTTGCGATGAAGTCCCTTTCTGTCTCTCCCACCTCTCTCTTTATCCTTTCCTTGTATGCCTTCAACTCCGGCTTCAAGACTTCCCCGGGCAATTCCTGCAACTCTGGCGGTAAATCGGAAACGCCAATCGTCTCAGCCGGGGTTAAAATTATTGCCCGTTCAATCACATTCTCCAATTCCCGAATATTCCCCGGCCATTCATAAGCACGGAACTTATCCATAACCTCCTTTGTCACACCCTTTACCGAACGCTCAAATTCCTTGTTATATTTCGTGATAAAGTAGTGAACGAATAGGGGAATATCTTCTCGCCTTTCTCTTAAAGGAGGTATATAAAGGGAGATGACATTCAGTCGGTAATAGAGGTCTTCCCGAAATCTACCCGCCCTGACATCCTTTTCTAAATCTCTATTCGTTGCCGCAATAATCCGAATATCGGCATCTATCGTCTTTCTCCCGCCAACCCTCTCAAACCTCTTTTCCTGCAGGACCCTTAAAACCTTTGCCTGGAGGGCAGGACTCATATCACCAATCTCATCCAGAAAGACGGTGCCACCCTGTGCCATCTCAAACTTCCCGACCCGCTCACTAACACCGGTAGCGGTTCCCTTTTCCACGCCGAAGAGTTCACTCTCTAAGAGGGTCTCCGGAATCGCGGCGCAATTGATAGCAACCCAGGGCTTCTCGGCACGAGGTGAGAGGTTATGGATGGTTCGGGCAATCAGTTCTTTTCCGGTTCCACTCTCCCCCCGAATAAGGACGCATGCCTTGGTCGGTGCCACCCTCTTGATGGTTTCAAAGACCTCTAAGATTTTTGGGTTATTGCCGATAACTCCATCAAAAGGGATTTCACCCACTGGTAGTTCAGAAGGGGGAGGAATAATAAGACCCTTTGCCCTTTCAATCCCAAGGACAATAGCACTGGCGATAGCATTCTTAATCGTTTCGCTGAGGGCAATTGCCTCGCTTCTCTTCCATTTCATAAGGATGAGACCAATCTCCTTCCCACTGGAAAAGAGGGGAAGCGGAATGCCTTCCTCTTCATCTATTTTACCAACGGTGAATATCTTATTCTCCACTTTAATTGCCGCACCTTCTAAGAGGAGAATCTCTTTTAATAAAGAAAGACACCGGGAACAGAACTCCGAAAGTGGCAGGGGATTTATAATAAGGGGATAGAGACTTTGGAGAAGTGTCATACCGCGGTCTTTATCCTCTTCCAATCGGTAGAGATATCTCGCCAGTGCTTCCTTTTCCTTGGTAATCTCAAGCCGGGTGAAGATCCTTTCTGCATCCCGGAGATAGGGCAGACCAATCTCCTTGGCATAGTTCTCCGTTAAAAATTTCCCAAATTCAAAATACGATTTCCCCAATTCGTATTGGATACCCAATTCTTTCAGTATTTCGCAGGAGAGCCGAAAAGAGTCCTTAGCCTCCTCCTTTTTCCCTAAGATTGTGAAGAGTTTGCCAAGAGCCCTTCGGACATTCCCCTCCTCCTTTTTTACTCCCACCTCTACGATGAGGGAGAGGGCTTTGGCGAGAAAATCCACTGCCTCTTTCTCCTCACCCAAACTGAGGAGGAGTTCACCCATCCGGCGGTAGGTCTTAGCCAACTCATCCTTCTGTCCAATCTTTGAACACATCTCCATCACATCCACATAGAGATTCATCGCCCGCATCGGATTTCCCGCAAGGAGATTAGCCTCGCCTAAATTTGCCATCGCCTCTGCCTTCCGTGGTAAAGAATCAGCCTTTTCCGCATAGGAGATTGCCCGCTCAAAGAGCGGTATCGCCTTTTCCAACTTTCCCTTCTTCAGATAAATCTCACCGATATTGTTATAGCATAAGGCGATGCCCGCCAGGTCTTTCAACTTCTCCTTTTCCACCATAGCGCGGTAGAAACATTCAATAGCCTCTTCCCAATCACCCATATCTTCATAGATTACCCCCATATTCAAGCGGGAGACAGCGATTGCCGATATCTGCCCTTTCGCCTCTTTTAGTGCTAAACTCATCTTTTGGTATTCTAATGCCTTTCTTAATTCCCCTTTCAGGAGATAGACATTACTGAGATTATTGTAAGCGACCGCCACGCCATCCTCATCTTTCATCTCTTTGCTAAGTCTTAGGCTCTCCTCAAAGAAATTTCGGGCAGAGTCTAATTCTCCCTTGATCCGATAGATATTGCCGAGGATACGACAGGAGGTGTCCTTAATTGATTTATTATCTATCATTTCGGCAATTTTAATTGCCTTCTCTAAGTAGGAAATTGCGGAATTTATATCCCCTTCTTCATAGAAGAGATAAGCCCGGAAGTTCAAAGCACGCCCGAGTATCTCTTTCTCTTTACCTCTTTTTGCCAAGGCAATTGCCTGGTCGGCTAAAACCTTTGCCTCCTTGGGGTCGGAGCGCCGAAGCCGGAGGGCGATTTCAATTAAAATCTCCGCCTTTTTTGATGAAGAACTCTCTCCTTTGAGCCTCTCTCTCAAAGATATTATCTCTTCATCCATAAACCCAATTAGATTGTAAATAAAAGAACTTGTTTGTCAATAGGCATCACTTGGCATGAATGCCGATTCAATCTCCATTATTCCGTATCTTAGAAAATTTTTCTCTTCAACCGTCTTGCTCCGGATTTCAACCCTGCCTTGGGTGACACCTCTTCATTGCCAGACACTCCGGTCAAAGCTCCGATATTGGATTGCCTCGGCAATATGGAATGGTTCAATATTCTCTTTCCCTTCCAAATCAGCGATTGTCCTTGCCACCTTTAATATTCTATCATAGGCACGGGCGGAAAGCCCGAACTTCTCAATCGCATTCAGCAAAAGATTTTCCGAATCCTTAGAAATTGTGCAGAACCGCCGGATTTCCCTTGTCTCCATCTGGGAATTGGCGAATATCCGCTTCTTTCTCTTTAACTCCTGAAACCTTGCAATCTGAATCTTCCTCGCCTTAACCACCCTTTCCCGGATTGCCGCCGAACTCTCACCCGGCTCCTTTCGGGCAATCTCTTCAAATCTCAAAGATGGCACATTGATATGGATATCAAACCGGTCAAGGAGCGGTCCGGAGATCTTCTTTCGGTAGCGCTGGATTGCGGAAGGCGAGCAGGTGCATTCTCTTAAAGGGTCGGAAAAATAACCGCAGGGACAAGGATTCATTGATGCCAATAAAAGAAATCTCG
Organism: Caldifarciminota bacterium; assembly: GCA_037446935.1. Lineage (GTDB taxonomy): Bacteria > Hydrothermota > Tepidihabitantia > Tepidihabitantales > JBDRVQ01 > JBBIHO01. The sequence goes on from JBBIHO010000041.1 coordinate 3,981, forward strand.
CTGAATAGGTGACGCTTAACTTCGCCCTGCCAATAACAACAAAACCATCTTCTAATGGTTGTCGCAAGGATTCTAAGACATCGCGGTGAAATTCGGGAAGTTCATCTAAGAAGAGAACACCATTATGGGCTAAGGAGACCTCTCCCGGCTTCGGAAAGACACCGCCACCAATTGTTCCCGCCTCTGAGGATGTATGGTGCGGTGAACGGAAAGGACGGGTAGCAATCAGTGCCTGGCCTGGTTCTAAACTGCCATAGACGGAGTGAATCTTTGTTGTCTCCAATGCCTCCTCCAGTTCTAATGGCGGCAGAATCGTTGGCATCCTTCTTGCTAACATCGTCTTTCCGGTTCCCGGTGGTCCTAACATCAAGACATTATGGCTACCCGCAGCAGCAATCTCCAATGCCCGCTTCGCATGCTCCTGCCCTTTCACTTCCGAAAAGTCAACATGGTATTCCTGTGCCTCTTGGAATAGAGCATTAATATCTACCTTTACCGGTTCTAATTGCAATTCGCCATTAAGAAATTGCACAACCTGCATAAGATTCTCAACCGGAAATATCGGAGCGCCAGCGGCAATCGCCGCTTCCTTTGCATTATCCTTAGGAACGATGAACCCCTTAAATCTATCACCCCGGCAGAGCATCGCCATTGAGATGGCACCCCTTATTGGCCGCAGGTTGCCATCAAGCGCCAATTCACCGGTGAGGAGAAAATTTGCTAATGAACCCCCTTTGATGATATTAAAGGCAGCGAGGATACCACAGGCAATTGGCAAATCAAATGATGCCCCTTCCTTCTTGATATCGGCTGGTGCTAAATTGACCGTTATCCTCCTTAAAGGAAACATAAACCCGGCATTTTTGATTACCGCATAGACCCGATGCTGAGACTCCTTAACTGCGGTATCCGGTAGTCCGACAATTGTGAAAGAAGGAAGACCCATTGAAAGGTCGGTCTCCACTTCTACTAAATAGGCATCAACCCCAAGGATACTCGCCGAGAAGACCTTAGAAAGCATTGGGAATTAGTTCAATTGCCTTGCCTTTCATCAAGAACAAATCAAATCTTATCTCTTTATTTTGAATACCCCTTTCGGAGAGGAATTGCAATGCGCTGCGCCTTATTTTAAGAACCTTATCCGGTCGGATACTCTCCTGCGGCTCACCAAATTCCCTTCCGGTCTTTCGCCGCACCTCAACAAAGATTAAGGTTGACCCCTTCTCACAGATTAAATCAATCTCGCCAAATTTCGTCCGATAATTCTGGGCAATAATTCTATAACCATTACTCGCAAAAAATCTCCGTGCCATCTCCTCTCCTTTTCTGCCCTCTCTCTTCCTTTTTGTCAGAGGTTGCGGCTTAAAGAGTGATAAGAGACCCTTCTTACTCGCCATTCCTATTCTCTCTTACTGGTGCGAAACTAAGGCGGTGGATGGTGCAGGGTCCATATCTCTTTAAGTTCTCCTGATGTCTCTTTGTGCCATATCCTTTGTGGGCGGCAAAATCATATTCGGGATAGATTTTGTGAAACCTCCGCATAATCCGATCCCTCACCACCTTAGCGATAATTGAAGCACAGGCACAGGAAAAGATTTTTCGGTCACCGGATATTACACTTTGCACCTTCAATCCTATATCCGGAGAAATGTCGCCGTCAATGAAGACTAGATCCGGCGGCGGATTCAATTTAGCGATTGCCCGTTTCATTGCCAAAAGTGTTGCCTCTTTAATATTTATCCGGTCAATCGTCCGATTAGAAACAATGCCAATACCAATTGACAATGAGTTCGCCTTGATGATTGGATAGAGCCTCTCCCTCTCTTCTGCTGAGAGGAGTTTTGAATCCTTCACACCTCTTATTTTGGCATATGGTTTAAGAATTACCGCACAGGCAACCACCGGACCGGCTAAGGGACCCCTTCCTGCCTCATCAACCCCGGCAACCAATTTCCCTTCGCGCCAAAGTTTAATCTCCTGATTCCTTCGCATCCTTTTCTATTTCTTTGGGAAGACCTCTCTCTTCCCGCGTCTTCACCCTGCCTGCCCTTCCTTTCTTCTCTCTTAAATAATAAAGTTTTGCCCTCCGCACCTTACCCCGCTTCTTAACCTCAACCTTTGTGAGGAGAGGAGATGAGAGGAAGAAGATTCTTTCAATCCCTATCCCACGAGAAACGCGCCTGACGGTAAATGTCTTAGATTCACCTTCACCCCTAATCTTAATTACCGTTCCTTCAAAGACTTGAGTTCGCTCCCGCCTCTCTGCCTTCTTCTCCTTATCCTGCTCCTTCTCATAATATTTCGTATAAACCCTTACCACATCGCCTGGTCTAAAAATCTCCTGGCGTTTTTCTACGCTACCATTCAAAGAAGCACTTTCTGCCTTCATTTCTCCTCCAATCCGCCCGTGGCGGATAAAACTTTCTTTTATTATACAAAAAAATATGATTTAGTAAAGACGCACTGCTACCCAATACGGGAGCACCTCTTGCGACGACGCAAACGAGAGAGGTAATCCTTCATCTCTAACAACCCCTCTCTCTCCTCTGTCGGCCGACTGTAAAGGAAGGCGGTATTATTATGAGAAAGTGGGTCAGAATCCGGCGCGAGCCCTGTCTTTTCATATTCCTTCGTTTGCGGTATCGGTGAAAACTCCGCCAGATGACAGTTTAAGCCCAGACGATAAACGAAATCTATACTCTCCTTCACATCTTTAACCCTCTGTTCTGGCAAGCCAATCATTAGATAAGTATGTAGCATATCATCACTAAAGCCAGCAGTTTTTAAGAATTCCACCGCTTTCAAAAACTCCTCTGTCTGCACCTTTCCTCCGGTCTCCTTTTGAACAACTTCGGAAACCGTCTCCAAACTGAGATATATCGTCTGAAAATTGGCATGATAAAGGAGAGATGCCACCTCGCCATCAATAAAACGGGGATGGAGTCCATTTGGGGTGTGGAAGTTTAATCTCCATCCCCTCTTTATAATCCCTTCTAAGATTTCCTTAAAATTAGGATTACAGAGGAGGGCATCGTCATAGAAAACAATATTTTTTATCCCCAAACTCCGGTAATACTCAATCTCCGCCAGCACCGATTCTGATTCGCGGAATTGGAAATTGGGTGATAATCTATGCACAGCACAATAAGAGCAACGGAAAGGACAGCCGCGTCCAGTGAGCAGGCAGGCATAATCAAGCCGACGATACAAATCATAAGCCGGAAAAGGGAGGGTGGAGAATGGCATCGGGACCAAATCCGGTATATACTTATATAACTCCTCCTCAAATCTGCCGCTGACAACAATATCCGCATTAGAAAATTGCCTGGCATGATTTTCACAAATGGTGGCATATATCCCACCCAAAATCTTCGGTGTTTTCGGAAAATACCTCTTTAAGATATTGAGGACCTCAAAGACCCCCGGATACCAGTAGGTCATCCCTGAGGTGATAAATATATAGTCCGGGTCTTTAATTTCGGCTTGGCGCCGTCCTTCGGAATCGGAGAGAAGTGATTCAAAATGTTCCTTTGGCATCCCATATCTTTTATAGCGCCGCGGAATATCTTTATAAACCTCTGGCTTCTCAATAAGAGTGGCAGGAAATTTTCCCCGACCATAGGAATCAACTTTCGCCCCCGGAAAATGATTCCGGTCAAGACAATCGATCAGTGTCACTTCAAAATTAAACTGCCGCAAATAGGATGCTAAATAGAGTAGGCCGAGCGGTTTCAGCCAGAAATCAAATGCCTTAAAATCATAAATCCAGGGATTGATAAGGAGCGCCCTCTTCAATCTTCTCTCTTCGGTTTTAACCGCCTCCTGATTGTTAAGAGGAGATTGAAGAGAAAAAGCCGACGGTTCAAATTATATTCCAAATCGCCCGCAAGCAAAAACAACCTCTCTATCCTCACAAGCAATTCATCCACAGTGAGCACCTCAGGATAGAAACTATCGTAATCTCTCAGGGCAAATTTCTTTAATAACTGAGAATGGAAGAGAAGAATGAGATTCTCAATCAATCCTTCTAAATCAGTTGACCGCATTTCCTCAATTAAAGACAAAATGGCAGACCAGCGTGGGGAAAGCAAAACGGAGAAGAAATCTTCCGAGACCGGGAAGGGGTTATCTAAAAAATCCATCGCCCGGCGCAGACTGCCATAAGCAAAGACCAGAGCCCTCTTAACCAATCCTTCATCATAACCCAATTTTACCAAATAGCCAAGAATCGCCTCATCCTTTAATGGTGGGAAATAGATTGGGAAACACCGGGAACGAATCGTTGAAGGGATAAAAGATAGTCGGGAAGTGAGAAGGATAAAGACCGTATCCTTCTGGGGTTCCTCCAAGGTCTTCAGAAAGGCATTACTTGCCTCCAATAGCATCCTATCCGCATCAACAATTATCACCACCCTTTTTTTAGCGGTGAGGGGTTGAAACCTCATCTCTTGGGAGAGGCGGCGAATATCCTCAATATGAATTGAGTAGTTCTTCGGTATGAGCGGTCTTTTATGATGGAGAGAATAATCCCTACGTAACTTCGCATATGCCTCCTCATGCTTCGCATGGACTTCGTCAGCCTCCTTTTCGCTCTCTTCCCCTCCCTCCTTTTGCTTCATTGTTGGAAAGAGAACCCAGACATCGGGGTGAATGAGTTTTGCCGTTCCAATGCAAGAACGACAGATACCGCAGGCAGAACCTCTTTCACAATTCAAACTCTGGGCAAATACGAGTGCGGTAGTTCTTTTGCCAATCCCCGGCCTTCCCCAGAAGATTAAGGGCGGAAAAGATTGTTTATTTGCGAGCCGCGCCAACTGGTCAAGGACCTTCCTGCTCCCTAAAATCTCCTCCCAAGGCATTATCTTGCCAAGTAGTCCAATGGATTAACCGGCTTCCCTTCCCTTCTAATCTCAAAATGGAGATTCTCTTTTGCCCGTCCGATTACCGACCCCCTCTCCACCTCCTGCCCAACACCAACAGTAATCTCTAAGAGGTCAGAATAGATTGTATAATAACCTTCGCGATGGTCAATTATTACCATATTCCCATAACCCATAAATCTTTCCGCATAGACAACCCTTCCCTTCCCGATTGCCGAAACCTCTGCCCCTACCGGACATTCAATATCAATTCCGGTATTCTTGGTCTGCGTCTTATATTTCGGATGAAATTGACTGCCAAAGTAAGACACCACCTTCCCCTTATATGGCCAGGGAAGGTTCCCTTTGAGGACTTCCATAAAATGGCTTCCTGGCGGCAACCTTCTTGCCTCCCGCCTCTTTTCAAACTCTTGGATTAGTTTTTCCAAACGGGCTTTTGCAGCACGCAACTCATCTCGCATCTTCTGATTCCGTTCCCTCTCCGTCTTCACCCTCTTTAAGATTTTATCTTCCAACTCCTTTGTGCTCTTCAATGACTTCTCCTCGGCAACCTTCTGCCCGACGAGCCTTGATAACTCTTTATAAGCGGCAACGAGCGTCTTCTCTTTCAGTTCCAATTCCTTCTTCAGGGAAGAAAGGTTTTCAATATTTCGCCTGCCTTCCCTTCCGAGATACTTCAGGTTAATCGCCTTCCGGTAAACCTCCGGCAGGGTGCGCGATTCTAAATAAATCTCTAAGGGAAGGAATCGGTTAATCTTATAAAAGAGGAAGAGTAAAGAAGATAGATTCTCTTTTGCCCTTTTGATTTGCCCGCTGAGATGGGTTATCTCCCGTTTCACCTTCTCAATCTCCCTCTCTTTCAAAGATATTGATCTTGCCAACTGGTTGATATAGCGTCTGGTGAGAGAGAGCTTCTCACCTACCATCTCAATCCTTTGCAAGACACTCCTTTCCTCAGCGGTGAGCGTCTTAATCTTCTCTTCAATCCTTTCCAACTTCTTCTTCGTCTCTTCCAATTCCTTCTTCTGCCTCTCAAACTCCGTATCCTCCTGAGCAAATAAGGCAAAGCCAGAGATTACGCAGATTATCGTCAGATTAAAAAGAAACGAAGCAAACCAATCCTTCTCAGCCTTTCCCATCTTTACTTCCGACTCTCTTTCAGGCGGGAGAGCGCGGCATAAGAACCTAAGACTCCTAAGATACTGCTGGTAATAATTGCGAAGAGGAAAAGCGGAAAGGCAGGAAAGAGAATTCGCGGCAGTTCAAAACCAGCGAGATAAACGAGAAGCGTGAGAATTAAAAAAGAGAGAATACCGCCGCAAAGAGCCTGAAGGAAACCCTGCCCGTAAAATGGTCCATTCACCAAATAATCGGTTGCACCCACCAAGCGCATTATCTCAATCTCCCGCCGCCGGTGGAAGATTGTTGATTCAATATTCTGAAAGATAATGAAGATTACTGCCAAACCGACGATGCCGAGAAGTCCGATGTCCGAGACAATGATAATCCTTAATAACCGCTCCAACTTCCCTAAGACCTCCCTACCCGACCAGACCTCTCTAATCCCTGGGATACTTGCCAATTTTTTCTCAATCTCCTTTATCTGAGACGATGATTGAAAATTCGCTTCCGGTCTTATCCTTAAAGAGTTGGGAAGGGGGTTCTTATCAATACTTGATAAAATCGCCGCATCCTCTCCTAAATCCTCCTTCAATTCTTGCAATGCCTCCTCAGAAGAGACATATCTCACCTCCTTCACCCCGGCAATAAGAAACACCTTATCCGCGACCTCCTTATAGGATACCTTTTCTCCTAAGAAGGCATAAATCTCTACCCGGTTATAAGTCTCTTTCACTAAGGAGATTACATTGAGGGTAATGGTAACAAAGATTAAGAGTAAAAGAAGGCAGATCGCCTGAACC
>JBBIHO010000042.1:0-10775 GCA_037446935.1 Caldifarciminota bacterium
AATCGCATAGCGGAGTAAAAGAGGACCGAAAAGGGAGAGGATGGTGGCAGAAAAGAGGAGAAAACTACCAAGGATTATGCGACCGCGGTATTTTACAAAATAAGGTAATAAAAGACGGAGGAGTTCTTTTAATCTAATCTTCGGCGTTACGGTTTCTTCACCATATAACCCTTCTTCTTCATAAAACATAGATTCACACCAGAATAACGAAAGAAATCACCACTGTCAAGGGTATTAAGACCATTTTTGAGGAAATTCATCGCGCGGAAAAGATATAAAATTGAAATCGTGGGGGTACCCCATTGCAAAACAAAGATGAGCTTGATTTCGGACTGAGGTAGGGTCTTCCCCTATTCTCTACCCCCAATCGCCACACTTTATCCCTTTCTAAATCTTAGAAATGATATTTTAAGAAAGATCAGATTTTAGATGAAAATATAGATGATAAAGAATAATAAACCCTAAATTAAATTTGAAAAGCAAAGGAATTTGACTAAAGACCTAAAAGCAGAAGAGAAGGCGAAGGTAAATTGTTAAGCCAATGCCCTTTTAATTCTTAATTGCCATCCTTCTTTCATCAAATCAAAAGCCTCTTATCTCCCCTTTCAAATATTTGCTCCTGGCCGTTGACAAAATGAAGATAACTCCGTATAATTGATTTTAGCCAGGGTAGCTCAGGGGTAGAGCTCCGGACTGAAAATCCGGGAGTCAGCGGTTCGATTCCGCTCCCTGGCATAAGAGAAATTGGCAAAAAGGTCAAAGTCGGTATTAAAGAATATAAGAAAGACTAAGGTGCGAACCAAAAGAAATAAAGAGCGGAAATTGGTCTTAAAAAAGGCATTAAAAGAATTTAAGTCTAAGGTTACCACCGATCGGGATGCCGCCATTTCGCTTCTGCCGAAGGTCCAAAGTATTATTGATAAAGCCGCCAAACAGGGAATCATCCATAAGAATAAGGCAGCAAGGCTCAAGGCGAAGATTGCCGCATCACTCGCCAATACGAAAAAATAAGAAAGGTTTCCTCGGGCATCCCCGCTCACCTTTCTATGAAAATCCTATATATCGCCACTGCCTTTGCCCGCAGTGAGGAAGATGTGATTACCCCCTGGCTAACCACCACCATTAAAAGGCTAAAGGATATGGGAATTGAAGGCGAGGTATTAACATCTTCTTATAAAGGCTTAAAAGACCAAGAGATCTTCGGGATTCGCGTCCATCGTTTCCGGTATTTCTTCAAGAGGTGGGAAGACCTAACCCACGAGGAGAATGTCCCGGACCGGCTGCGCCGTTCCTTCCGTTATAAAATCCTCCTCCTCTTTTACATCGTCTTTGGGCTTCTCCGGACCTATCGCCTCTGCCGAAAGGAACGCTACTCAATAATTCACTGCCACTGGCCTCTCCCCCATTCCCTCTTCGGTTATCTCGGAAAGATGGCCTCCGGCGCTCAACTCGTCTCCAGTTTCTATAGCGTTGAATTGAAACTGATGGAAAAGAACCGCCTCTTCTTAAAGCCACTCGTTGCCTGGCTCATTAAAAAATCGGATGCCGTCACCGCCATCTCCCATTACACTGCGGCTAATGTCAAGGCCCTCTGCGCAAATAAAGATATCTCAGTTATACCCTTCGGCTCCGCTGTTCTCGGAAAGGAGCCATCGCCTCCCAAAGAGCCCCCGACCAAAAGAAAAAATATCCTCTTTGTCGGCCGACTTGTGGAACGAAAAGGTGTAGAATACTTGATTCGGGCTTTTAATGATGTTGTCAAAGAAATAGATGCCCTCCTCATTATCATTGGTGACGGGAGCGAACGAACCCGACTGGAAAATCTCGCCCGGGAATTAGGAGTTGCCGACTGGGTAAAATTTACTGGCTATATCCCTTCCCAGGAACTTAAAGATTATTACGAGAATTGCGACATCTTTGTTCTGCCCGCAATCGTTGACAAAAGAGGTGATACCGAAGGCTTGGGGGTTGTTCTCTTAGAGGCGATGAGTTATAAAAAACCGGTAATCGCCTCCCGCGTCGGCGGTATTGTTGATATTGTTAAGGATCGAGAGACCGGGATTTTAGTTTCGGAAAAGTCGCCTGAAGAATTAAGAGATGCCATCTTACTCCTCTTAAAAGATGATAATTTAAGGGAGGCAATCGCCGAAAGAGGATATAAATTCGTCCAGAGAGAGTTCTCCTGGGAGAGAATCACCAACCAATTGAAAGATTTGTATGAAGACTTACTCTCTCCTCGCAATTCGCTTAAATAGACCAAGACCTTTTTCTGGATACGAACTTTTCCCTTTTATTCGTTAATCACCGGGTAATGATAAGTTTCTTAGTCGTCATATCCTTTTCTGAAACCAATTTCAGAATGTATATGCCAGAAGAAAGTCGCGTGCTTTGCTTTTCCACGAGTGAATGGTCGTTAAACGCTTCGCCTTTGTAGACGATTTCGCCCAAAAGATTATAGATGGTAATCTTCACCGGCCTTTTTCTGACGATTTCTGAGGAGATACTCATCTGCCCTGAATTAGCGCTGACTAAGTTCTGCCGGACTGAAACCGCATCCCTCCCAAGTCCGTAGAGCCAGAACTCATTTGTATTATTACCAATCGTCGCGTAAATCCCATTAGCAAAGGAAGAATAGGTAAGACTACCGCCACCTTTTATCTTCCTTAATGGCACAGAGGGGCTCCCCACATCCTCTACCTGTTGCCAGGAATTGGTCGCCGGGTCAAACTGCCAGAACTCTAAGGTATTTCCTCCCTTTGTTGCATAGACTTTGCGGTTCATCTTATCATAGACGATTGCCGCACCTTCCCTTATCTTCTTCTTCCTCAGACCCCTGCCTGCTAAAGGAAGATTAGGTAAAGATTCCCAGACCGGTGTCGGCGCCAAAAGATTTATCCGAAAGAAGGCATTATATTTACTACCGCCTTGTGTGAGATAGAGAATTGAATCACCATCATAGGCAAAACCGGAACCAATCTTAAACTTATCCTTAGGTAAGGTAGGTGGTGTCAAAACTTCCCAGGTTCTGTTGGAAATATTAAATCGCTGCCACTCGTTATTATTCGCACCACTACCAGCATAGAGATATTTCATCCCATCTTGCTCCACCAGGGTGATGAATCCACCCTTACTGCCTTTTATAAAGTTTGGCGAAGGTAAAGATTCCCAGTGATTGCGGAATGGGTCATATCGATAGAACTCGTTTGTGCCGCCGCCTTTTAAGGCATAGATATAATATCCATCCGAAGCGATGCAGGCACCCTTTTTTACCTTCTTACCTCTCGCACCCGGCGGCAAACTCTCCATCTTCTGCCAAGAGTTTCTAATTATATCGTATCGCATAAAGTCCCGCGTATTATTTCCAACAAGGGCAAAAACGAAACTGTCCAGGGAGGCAATACAACCACCGCTCTTCACATTCTTCGTTGTGCCGGTCAAATCCTGTCTCTTTACCCACCCGATAAATCTGCTCACCGTAAATTCTAAAGAATGGGTATCATTTGCCCTCACCCGGTCATTTACCGAATATAGAGAACAAAAGGCAACATACCTGCCAGTAGTGGCAAGCCAGCTTTGGAATTGAATGGTAACCGAATCCGAAGGAGAAAGGTAAGAATAAGTCGTCTCATCCGTATATAAGATACTGCCTAAGGAATCCTTTATTAAGAAGTTAGCGTAAAAAGAACCGCTCGTATTTCCGTAATTTAAGAAGCAAACCTCAGGCGTCAGTTCACCGGGATGAACCGGAAGAGAAGGGGATATAAACCGTGCAATCCCAATATCCCTCACCCGCACAAATGTCGTCTCCTCTTTATAATTATTCTCCGGAATCAAATCACCACTTAGGAGGGTTGTGCATTTCTTAACCACCAGACCCCTCCCTTGCACGGTAAAAGGAGGAAAGTTGAGGAGAGTCTCACTTTCTGGTAAGAGTGTAACCAGAAGGCTATCGGAATGAAGGGTGCCAAATCTATATCGCGTCCAGAAGGTCACCTGGGTGTTGCCAAAATTTGCAATCCTTGACCTTGGTATATAGACATCGCCAGAATCTATCGTATCCGTAACCAGTAGAAAGTCTCTTGCCACTGGCAACGCCCGCGCGCTTCCGTCTGCCAATTGAGAAATGGCACCAGAATTAAAAGGCGCTACTGCCACCTGCTCGCTAATATCCAGAACTGCCACATCCTTAACCCGGACGAAGAATCTCTTATTTAAGGTATCGTTGCCCGGATTCCGGTCACTGGCAAAATAGACCGAACACCTTGCCACACCTTCACCTCTAATGATTGGTGTCCAGTGAGTAAACCTCACTAAGGATTCTTGTGCCGGTGCGAGAGTCAATGATTCTGCATCGGTATAAGTGCCAATCTTCAATATTGCTGAAAATTGCGCTGTTCGGTTACCAAAGTTCTTCAACCTAACAGTCGGAGTAATGGACAAAGATGAATCTACGGTATCGGCCGGAACAACAATTTCTATAACCCCCACATCATACCGGATTGGCTGAAAACCGATTCCGCCTTCATAATCAAGATACCAGCCAACATCCGTGCCACTCATATCTGAGCCGAAGTGCCACCGGATAGCGAAGGTATCATTTGCGCGCACCGGAACGGAAAGGAGTGCTGGTTTCCAGCCAGTTGGTAAACCCATTGCATAAGCCGATTCACCCGGTATGCCAACATTGAGATTATTTAACTTCCTGTCATATCTCTCCGGGGTGAGCGGATGGATCAGGGTATAGTTTGTGCCATCGGTTGTCATCTTCAGATTTCCGCCGTCAATATGCCAGTCAAAATTGTAATAGTGGTAAAACCCGAGGGTTGGTGTATCACGGGTTGCCACATACCATACGGAATTCAACTTCCAGTTCGCACTATTTGCATAGTTGCCATCAATATTTGTCCCCCAGCACGAAAGACCGGAATAAGGAGCCGGTGCTCCGACACCAGAAGGAATCCCCCATTCCCAGGCATTAGTTGGCGGGTCGGAGATAAATCCCCCCGAAGAGGCCTCAAAATTCTCAACGAAATCAGGAATACCGCAGTAGATACTCTTCTTATTATTCAAAGGATAATGGTCGGCAAAGAGGAGGGAGCATTGCAAAGAGTAGAGATTTGCTTCTTGGGGCATCCAGGGGAGAAAAGAGAGGGTCTCCTCATCTCCTGGTCCTAAATAATTAACTGACTGGAAATCTTCGTAACCGCCGGGCGTAATGGTCATTTTCACCTGAAAAGGAGTGAGGATTTCCTGTTCTCCGGAATTTCTCACCACGGCCTTCGGTGTATAAGTTGCAAGCGAGCAAAAGACCGGTGGTGAGATGATTGCCTTTACCTCCACATCCAATGGGAAACTTGCCATCCGAAAAATCTCCTCATCTTCATAACGGTCATCATACCATATGAGATGGCACCCCAATGTATCACTCGCGATATGGGGATTGCACAAATCGCCATCCGGATAGTGAGCGCCCAATTCCTCGGTTGCCAGCCACCCTGCTGAAACCCGCTTCTTATGCCATAACCGATACCAGTCCTCTTCGTAATTATGTCCAAACCAGACCACATGAATATTACCCTGGCGGTCAAGCACAACCTGCGGTGCATATCTCTCAATGTCAAAAGGTTCTCCTGCCCCAGCAATCGTATCAATTGATAACCAACCACTTGGTCTCCGTTGCCGATAATAGACACGATAGTAATAATTATCATCCCGCTCACCGCCATACCAAACAAGATGGACATTATAGGCGCTATCAACCGCAATTGAAGGACCATAAGGGTCACCTGGAAAATCACACTGGTCAGAGTTGAAGGCACTCGTAACATCGGTGATTGCGCTCCAACCAGTTGACGGTCTTCGGGAACGGTAGTATATATGCGTCCAACCAGAAACCGGTTGCTCACCCTTCCAGACAACATAAACATTTGTATCCCTCACCGCAATTGCTGGTGCACCCTTATCGGTCTCATTACTGGCACTCAATTGTATCCTCGGCTGCCAGATTCCGCCAATCCTTTCCCGGAAGATAATCTCATAGTATCCATAGTTATCCTGTGTCCAGACAACATATATGTTACCCAAAGGATCCGCAGCAATTGCCGGTGGTTGTTCTTCTAAAAGGACCGGGTCTAAGGATATGACTTCTGACGGGCTCCAGCCGGTTATCGGACTCCAAACCTTATATCTCACCTTCTGAACATCCGCCAGATATACAATATGGAGATTTCCTGCTGAATCAACACATAAACCAGGTAATTCAGAAGCCTCGTTGGGATTGTCCGCAATGCAAGTATCCTTTGTCCAACCAAAACCGGGTTCGTATCGCTTATACCAAACCTGAGGCGTCCAGAGAAATCCCGGAACAAGCGCTTCGGAATGCCAGACGATATGGATTCTTCCCGAATTATCACAAGCAATATTTCTCGTATTATTATCCACCGTCTCCGTCCAATAAGAACAGAGATTCGTTAACCTTTCCGGTGTTGTCCAGGCCTGAACCGAAGAGAGGGATAAAAAGACCAAAGGAGCGAGAACGAAAAGTAAAAATCTAAACCTTATCATCTCTTCCTCCTTTTGTCATTGCGAGCGTTGGCGAAGCAATCTCGTAGGCAATGACCAGAAAAAGGGTGTTCTCTCATTTAATAACAACCAACTTTTTAGTTGCCACAAATGTCTTTCTCTTCGTCTCTAATGTTGCAACCATCAGATAGATTCCTGAGGAAAGTTCTATTGCCTGATTGAAGTAGAAAAGCCCTGGCCGCAAATTACCCAAACGAAACTCCTTTGCCTTCTGTCCCAAGATGTTGTAAAAGATGAGGGAAAATTCACCAGTTGTTGGCAGTGAAAACCGAAGAGAAATGGTATTTCGGAAGTGACGCACACATTGGAGTTGCATCCCCTCTTCCTTTCTCTTCACTCTTGATGCCATAAGTGAGCGTGGCCGAGGAAATCTTCTAAAAATATCCATCGGGATATTCGCATGGTAGAGCCAGAACTCCGCCGTCCCATTCCCTTTTAGGGCATAGACCTTATGATTACATAAGGTAATGGCGCCACCGCCTTTCACCTTCTTTAAAGAAGGACCCTTAGGAATTGTCTCTAACTCCTGCCAGGTGTCCTCAACTGGTAGATAACCCCAGAACTCTTGGGTATTAGAGCCTTTCAGAGCAAAGAAGAACTCCCCATCCCCTTTGATTAGTGAGGCGCCATCCTTAAAATACCGCTTCCGCTGGGTTATTCTTGAAACCGGACAGGGTCTTCTCTCATACCAGGAATCCTTTGTTATATCATATGCCCACAACTCACTGGTTCCACCTTTTATGGCATATATTCTGTTACCACCATCCCAGGCAAGTGCCGAACCAGCCTTCGTCTTCTTTCTTCTCGCCCCTAAGGGGAGATCATTCTTCCTTGTCCAACTATCTCCCTTTGGGTCATAAGAGTAGAACTCCTGAGTATTAGAACCCTTCAGAGCATAAATCTTGCCATTGGCTAAGGTAAGTGCCGAACCACCCTTCAGTGCCTTTCCGCCGCCTAAGGGGAGCTCCTGCTTTGCTGACCATTGATTCCGTTTTATATTATAGGCCCAAAATTCCCGGGTATTACTTCCCTTAAAGGCATAGATGAGCGAATCTCCACCGTAACAAAGAGCGCCACCCTTCTTCACCCTTTTCCCTGAGAGACCACCGGGCAAAGAGCATCTTTCTCTCCAGTTTCCCTCTCTTAAAGCAAAAGAGTAAAACTCCCTTGTATTATTTCCCTTTAAGGCAAAAATCAAAGAGTCGCCAACCGCAACTAATCCAGCACCATCCTTTACAAACTTCCCCTTCGGTCCTGGCAAGAGGCTCGCTAATTGCACCCAGGCAGGAATCACCACTACCTGCCCATAAGCGGTATCATTCTCCGTCTCTTCATCGGTTGTTAGTTGCGTATAAATCCTCGTTTGAAAAATTCCCGGGTCCCTTAAAAAACAGGAATCAAATACTACCGTTGTTTCTCCATAAGGCTCAACCTCTACCACCTTCGTTGAGAAATAGAAATTCCCGATTTCAAACTTTGCCGGAAACAAAAGGTTATCATTTCCATAATAACTCTCCACCTTTGCCTCTGGCACAGTGCGTGCATTAAGCCGGAAGGTATCCTTTGGCGACAAGACCTCCTTTCCTCTCACATCCTCTTCCGTATATTTCACAAGTGATAAAAGCCCTCCATCCTTATAACCTAAGACATAAATCTCACCCCGGTGATCTAAGGTGAGGGAATTAGCGTATTCGTTATCCTCGGTCTTATAGGGAATTACCCAGACCCTTCTTCCGTGCCGATTATATTTAATCGTCAAAAAATCATAGTCCGCGTCATTCGTTCCGGTAACATAAACATTTCCGTTTTTATCCAGAACAATATCACTCACATCATCATTATAACCTTCTCCGGGATACATATCATAAGTCCTTGCCCAGAGGAATCGGCCATCATCAAAAAACTTCGCTACCCCGTAATCAGTATACTCCTCCCAATCCTCTACCGATGCTCCAAGATAAATACTCCCATCCCGATAAATCTCCATATCCACCGGATACTCCGAGTTGCCAACATTATCATACCGTCTCGTAAAGAGCGTCTCCCCGGATGGGTTGAACCTTAAGAGGAAGCAGTCATAAAGCTCACCGGCACCCGATGCGCGGGCAAGCACAAAACAATCACCGGTTGGTCCGATCTCTACCCGATACCCAATATCATTCTCATGATATTCATCCTCATAAGGTGGCTCAATAATTGACTGCCATAAAAGAAGACCATCCGGAGAATATTTCAGCGTCACCACACTGAACTTATCCGTCGGATTTTGCCAAACACCGCCGACCACATAAAGATTTCCCGAAGAGTCAACCGCACAATCAAATGCTGAATCACTCCCCGCGCCCGGTCCGTTAAACCGATTTGACCAAAGCACCTCCAAGGAAGGTGAGCACTTCATTACAAAAATATCCTTGGTCCCAAGACTATCCCGATGACCGGTAATATAAATTGACCCATCAATCCCCTGACAAAAGGATTGCGGGTAATCCTGTCCACCGACATCATAAGTCGTCTCCGCAAGTAGCGAACCATCCTGTGCGAACTTCAATACCAGGCAGTCATAAGCACCCGCCGCATTCTTTGCCCGCCCGAGAAGCCAGATAGCTCCATCCGCAATAAAGCCATCCTCACAAACCTGTGGCCGCGGCACCGGAGAATAAACGCTCTGCCATAAGATATTCCCGTCAATTAACTCAACACCGAGCACCACAATATCACTACTATCGGCGGCTGAGCGGGAGAGATTTCCCATAGAAACGACAAGCGAATCTAAAAAGAAAACCTTCACCCCCTCCACATTAGGTGGAAACGGATAAGAATTCACCCACTTCTCCTCCACGGCGAAAAGAGAAAGAAAAGAAAAGAGAAAAACTAAAACCAAGAGACCCTTAAACACCTTCATCATAAACCACCTCCGAAATAAGAATAACACTCTTTTATCATTTCCTTCATTTCAGTCCTTCTGATATAATTATAACTGGAAATCTAAAAAAGTCAAGGGGCAAAATAGACTTTTACTAATAGTTCAATATCCGCCGCGGAACCGCATAAATTGGTCTTTTAATTAGGCATTTGACAAGACCCAGTAGGAGACAGAGGAAGAGAGCGGGAGAGTGGTTAAGGAAGGCACAGGAAAGGTGATGGGGAAGGTAGAAAGGAAGGAGACAGAGAAAGAGGGAGGGGAAGACACAAGAGAAGAGCTCGGGGGAGAGACATAGAGGATGGGTTGGTAAATGGCTTATTAAGTGACTTGGTAAGGCGTAGGGGAGAAGGTAGAGGGAACGCTCAATAACTTAATTGATTAAGATTTGAGTCTATCGGTTAGAGTTATTTCACCACAATCAGTTTTCTATCTGTTTTATAGCCTTTCGTCTCAAATCGTAAGAAGTAGATTCCAGCCGGAAGGTTCTTAATGGTAAAGTATCCCTTCTCGCTCTTTTCGGAATAGACATTTTCACCAAGGATATTATAGATGCTGAGGGTCGCTATCTCTTTTTGCGGCAGGGTGTAGCGGATATTCACTATCCCTTTTGTTGGGTTTTTCACATTAAAGGTGAAGACTTTTGCTAAGGTTACCTGTTCGGTCATCACCGACGATTCTAAGGATTTGGCTAAAAGACCGGTTCCCCGATAGAACCAGAGTTCGTTTGTATTATTCCCAATTAGGCAGAAGATGCCATCATCGGTAGATGTGAGTGACCTCCCGCATTTTATCCCTTTTGCGGGTGGTGTTGGCCAACCATCGCCAACCTCATTGAGATAAGTCCAAGAATTGGCTGTCGGTTCGTAGAACCAGAATTCCTTTGTATTCCCACCTTTCACCGCATAGACCTTACCCTCGTAGTATTCAATTGAACCGCCTTCCTTCACCTTCTTCTTTCTACCTTGTGGTTTGGCAAGGGGGAGGGATTCTAACATCTGCCAGGTTGGTGACGGAGAAGTGAGGTCGCAATAATAGAAGTAATTTCTCTTGCCCCCGCTTTGAAGGAAGTAAATCTTTCCCGCACCATCATAGGTAAGTCCGGAGCCGACTTTTACCTTATCTACGGGCAGGGTTGCTGGTTCGGCTACCTCCCAGAGACCGGATGAGATATTGAACCGCTGCCATTCGTTATTATTAGAACCGCTTCCGGCATAGATATAATTGCCACCATAATTCACATAAGTTGCAAAACCACCCTTTATGCCTTTGG
>JBBIHO010000043.1:0-10773 GCA_037446935.1 Caldifarciminota bacterium
ACTTCACTTATTAGTCTCATTTTTGCATGATAACACTAACTGATTGTTTTGTCAATAACCCGATTTTCGTCAAAAATAATCGGTCGCTGCGTCTGTGCACAGGTGAAAGGTTGCTTCTAATCCGATTTATGATATAATTAAGGATAAAATTATGTTCATCTCCTTTCTCATCATCCTCGGTATCTCAGGCATCACCGCCCAGGTTATTCTCCTCCGTTCCATTTTAATCACTGCCCAAGGGAACGAACTGGCAATTGGTATAATATTGGGAATCTGGGTAATCTCGGAAAGTGTGGGTGCATTCTCCATAAGAAATGCCTTAAAAGATAATGCCTGGAAACTTCTCTTTATATCCAATTCCTTCTTTTCAATCCTCTTCCCTATCTCCCTTTTAATTCCTTTCCTCTCCCGGCAAATCTTCGGTTTAAGTTAATTCCCCATCTCGCACTCCTTTCCCTTCTTGCTATCTTTCCCTTAGGATTTCTTCACGGAGCATTATTTACCATCTCAACCAAGATATTCTCAATTCTTGATGCAAAGTCTTCTGCGCAACCAATTGGTAAGACATATATCTTTGAGAATGGCGGAACAATTATCGGCGGACTCTTACTCTATTTCATCTTAATACCTTCCTTAACATCCTTTCAGATTGCCTTTCTCCTTGGTATATTAAACTCCTCTATCCTGTTTTTGCTCGCCTCTTGGAAAAGAAGTCCTTTCCTTTTTGAACGGGAAGGGATAATCGGTCGCTTCGCTCCCGCACAGGTGAGCAGCCTCCTTCTCCTCTTCTCCTTTCTCTTCCTTTTCGCCTATGAACCAAAACTCACAAAACCTATCCTCTCCCTTTGGTGGGGAAAAGAGAATATCCTCCATTATAAGAATACGGTGTATGGCAACATAACGACAAGTGAGAAAGAAGGCGAATACACATTATTTTATGATGGCTTCCCAATCTTTACCATTCCCAATCCGGACATAAGTTTTAATGAGGATTTAGCCCACTTCTCACTCCTTTCCCATCCCGCCCCAAAAAATTGCCTTTTAATCGGTCAGGGATTGGGCGGATTAATAAGGGAAATCTTAAAGCACCCGATTGAAAGATTGGACTATTTAGAACTTGACCCGGAGATAATTAAGACCTATAAGGAATTAAAAATTCCCTCAACCGAAGAGGAATTAAAGGATAAGAGGGTGAATCTCTTTTATTTAGACGGCAGGAATTTCTTAAAAAGGGGGCAGACCTACGATATTATCATCATTAACTATTCTTACCCCCTCACCTTAAATTTTAATCGCCTCTTCACCAAAGAGTTCTATAACGAATGTAAAAGTCGGCTAAATCCCGAAGGAATCCTCGTTACCATTTCACCATCTTCCTTCTCCTATCTGAGTGAGGAGTTAAGGGATTTGGTCCTCTCTCATTATTCAACCCTAAAAGATGTCTTCCCTAACATCTATACAATTTTTGGTGATATTAACATTTATCTTGCTGGGGCAAATGAGTATCTTAACCTTGATACATTTGCCCAGCGTTTATCAAGGAGGAGGCTTCCAACCCGACTCTTTTCTTTGAAGTATCTAAAAATAAGACTTGCGCCCTTTTATTCCCAGACCTTTGAAAAGATTCTGGCCGCGTCCTCTCAATATAAGGAGATAAATCAGGACTTAAAACCAAAAGGCTTTTTGAAAAGCATCATCTATCTCACCGCTCTCACCTCACTAAAACTCCCAAAGATTTATAAGGAAATTGAAAGGATAAAATTTACCACCTACCTCTTTCTTCTTCTAATCGCCTTTTCCGCTATCCTTGCCATCGGTATTTTAGCAAAAGAGAAAAAGAGGATATTTTTGCCGGCAATCATCTTTGCCACTGGCTTCTGGGGAATGGCTGTAAATATCATCTTAATCTTCATATTTCAGATTCGCTTCGGTTATCTATTCAATAAGATAACATTACTTCTAACAATCTTCATCCTTGGGGCAGCGATTGGTGGTTTTTTCTCCCTTCTCTTTCTTAAAAATGCTGAACGCGTCCCAAGGATTTTCTTAATTAACGAAATCCTTATCCTTTCTTTCTCTCTTTTCTTATTAATCCCGACCCATCTTCCAATCGGTGGGCTAAAGGGTGAAGTTTTAATCTTCTTATTTGCCTTCTTTACTGGCCTCTTCTTAGGTCTTCAATTCCCACTCGGAAATTTCTTATACCTCGGCAAAGAAAAGAAGATAGCGGAGACGGTAGGCATCCTCTTTGCCTCTGATTTATTAGGTGGCACAACCGCTACCTTTGTTGCCTCTCTCTTCTTAATCCCCTCCTTAGGAATTATCCCCCTCCAATATCTTGTTATCCTAATAAAATTCTCCAGCCTTATCTTGGCATCCCTCTTAATAATAACTGGACGCCAATAAGGAATAGAAGGATTACCGAAAGGAACTGAATAATCCTCAGCCACCTGTCACTAACAATCTTTGGCAAAAGGAGGGATTGAAAAAAGATGGCAATCAAAAATGGTGCGACCATCTCCCCTCCCCCAAAGGCAAGACCCAAGAGACCGGAATGAAAATAACTAGAACTCTCCAGGGCAATATAAGTCAATACCGCCAGAGAAGGCGCGCAGGGAAGCAAACCGAAGGTTATCCCTAAGAATATTGATGTGAGGGATTTACTCCGCCAATTAAAAGAACCCTTCGGGCAGAAGGGATGTCTACCCTTAAAGATTAGCCAGAGACCTAAGAAAATAACAAATAACCCGGCAATAACGAATAAAAGACTTCGGTATTCGCTTAAAACCCGGAATAGAACCTTACCAAGAGAAAAGGCAAATAGAGAGAGGAGAAGGAAAGTAAAGAGGCGGGTGAATAAGAATATAAAGAGGAATTGCCTCCCATAAGAAAGGAGCAAGGGAAAGACTATCGGTGTGCAGAAAAAAAGGCAGGGACCAAAAGAAGCGGTAAGCCCTAAGAGGAAGAGATGGACGCCACCAATCATCCAACCTTAACCCTTATCTTCACTACCTTATCCTTAGGGAAATTTCTCTTATTTAGATAATAACCGCTTTTACCCGATTGCTTGATAAACAACTTCTCAAATGCCTTCTTCTCAATCTCAAATACCGGACACTCCGCACAGGTCGAGAAGCCGCCATCCAAGGCAAAATAGTCAAAATTTGGAGAGCCTAAAAAGATAAAATCCCAGAAAGCGAGCGTTTCGGAAGTAAAGACCAGACTCTCTGCTGGAATATCCTCAATAAACAAACGAACCCTTTTCTGAGACGGATTCTTCCTCTGCCAGAGCGAATCCCAGAGATAGAAATCTATTTGGGCAAAACTTAATTGGAAATCCTTCAATCTAACCGAGCAAGTGATTGCGGAATTTTCCCTCAACCATTTATAACCCCCCAAATATATAAGATGCTGAACCCAACCGGTATCCTTTTGAATAAGCCCTCTAAAACTTATCTCCTTCTTTATTGTATCTACGGTAATTTCTTCCCCCATCCATCTTTCCTTAGGAGCCTTTAATCTAAAAAGTATTAAAAGACCTCCTAAGAAAATCAAAATAGAGGCGAAGGCAATCCGCCATCGGAAAGAAACCATATTAAATTATACCAACTGAATTTTAATATAGCAAGAAGTCCTTTTACTTCTTATAGGCGAGAGAGATTTTCCAATCCGATGTGGGAAAGGAGTATAGTAAGTAGCCAAATCCTAAATCAATAGCAAGTCCTCTCCATTGTAACCCAAACCCATAAGAAAATCCTTCTCTTTTTTCCAATCTCCATTCTGGGAAGAAAGGTATAGGTTTTGGTTCCCACCCCCAATCTTCATAAGACCAAGGCACAGGTTGGCAATCTTTCAAATAACTCATCCGAAAAGCGATAGAATTAGTAAAGGAAAGTTCCATCCCGACACTCTTTCTGGTAACATTTTGCACCTTGGGAAGCCAAGAATCCCAATAAAACTTAGTAAGACCGATGTCTGCTTCTAATGGGATAAAAAGTCTTATCCGTTCGTTATTTACAATAAGAAAATTTGCACCAAGGTGCCATATTCTTGGAAGGGTTTGCGGTTCTCCTTTTAGAGTGTATTTAAGATACCGATATTGAGTAATGCTGAACCAAAATTAAGCCACTTAACTGGCTTAAATAGAATACCGAAGTCAAATCCCCAGGCTGTGCCAGTGCCACCACTCGTTATCCCCAATTCCGGCATCGCCGTCCAGAGCCATTCCGGACATAAATAGGAGTATATATACCTAAAGGAGAGCCCAATACCTAAATTGGAAAGCAAGGGATAGCCATAAGATGAGGTGAAGGCAAAATCAAAAGGCTTATATTCACCAAGATAAGTTCCCTGGCTATTTACAACTTCTACCTTCCCTTTATTGAAATAAATCGCATTAAAACCGATAGTCCCTTTTGGGCAGTTGCTGATAGTTTATCTAAGGAGATTGCCGAAGATAAAAATCCATAATACATCCCCGGATATAAACCGGGAAGCCAGTTGTTATAAGTGAGAGTTGAATTGAAGGAACTCTGAAATCCAAGACCTGCCGGATTATAATGAGTAGCAGAGTTATCATCAGCAATTGCCACAAAGGCACCTCCAAAGAAGATGTTCTTGCAGTCGGCGAAATCAATAAAAACGGCACCGCCGTTTCCCGAAAATAACCAAATGATATAACGAAGAAAAGAACCAAAGGCAAAAGGTTCCCTTTATAGTTTAATTATAAAAGAAGAAAGGATATTAGTCAAATTCCAATACCCTTTCCGATAATTCTTAATGGATTGACAGTTTCTATGAATTCCCCTATCCTTAAAGTATGAATAGATTTGCTCTGATTAGTGTCTATGATAAGGAAGGAATCACCGAACTGGCAAGGCTCTTAAATTCCCTCGGTTACGAGATTATAGCCACCGGAAAGACCGCCGAGACTTTAAGAAAAGAGGGTTTAGTTGTCACCGAAATTTCTCATTTCACCGGCTCGCCCGAAATTCTAAGAGGCAGAGTGAAGACACTCCACCCTAAGGTCTTTGGTGGCATCCTCTCTTATCGGAGAGAGGAAGAGATTGCCCCGATTGATTTTGTTGTCTGCAATCTCTATCCCTTTGAGGAGATGATGAAACAGAATCTATCCTTAGATGAGATGATTGAATATATTGATATCGGCGGTGTCTCCCTTTTGCGTGCCGGGGCAAAGAATTATAAGTTTGTCACCACCATCCCGGAAAAGGAATTTTATCCAATGGTAATTAAAGAATTAAGGGTAAAAGGAGAGGTCTCCGAAGAAACACGGCAATTACTGGCATTAAAGACCTTTGAAATCGTCGCCCATTACGATGCGATAATTGAGGAATACCTATCAAAGGAATTTGGTGCGGTCAATTTCCCAAAATACTTCATAAGAAGTTTCACAAAAGAACTCCCCCTGCGTTATGGTGAAAATCCCCACCAGAAGGGTTTCTTCTATCTCTCACCATTTAGCAATCTTAAAATAACCCAGTTGGGGGGCAAGGAATTATCCTATAATAACCTCTTAGACATTGATTCAACCTTATCACTCCTTGAAGACTTTTCGGAGCCAACCTGCTCTATCATAAAGCATAACACACCCTGCGGTGTCGGAAGTAGTGATTCAATAGAAGAGGCATTTAATAAGGCATTGGAATGTGATAAACAATCAGCATTTGGTGGAATTGTCGGAGTAAATCGGGAAGTGAGTGAAAAATTGGCTGAAATGATTCGTCCAATATTCTTTGAGGTGATTTTGGCACCATCTTTCTCTCTTCCAGCGTTAGAAATTTTGAGGAAGAAAAGGGATTTGCGGCTTATTCATTTTTCTGGTTCGCTTCCTGATTATACCTTTCGTTCCTGTCTTGGTGGTCTTCTCTTATGTGAGCGAGACCGCATCAAAGAGCGAAAGGAAGGTTGGAAGGTTATGAGCCAGAAGAGACCAACCGATTTGGAAATGGTAGATTTGGAATTTGCCTGGAAGGCTGTGAAATTTGTCCGCTCCAATGGCATTGTCATCGTTAAAGATAAAATGACGGTTGGCATTGGTGCTGGTCAGATGTCGCGGGTTGATGCGGTAGAAATCGCAATAAGAAAGGCAAAAGGCAGAGAAAGGGGTGGGGTATTGGCATCCGATGCCTTCTTCCCTTTTCGGGATTCTATTGATTTGGCTGCCAGAGCCGGAATTACCGCAATTATTGAACCGGGCGGTTCAATCCGGGATGAAGAGGTTATTAAAGCCGCTGACGAAAAAGGTCTAAGCCTCATATTTACCGGAATAAGACACTTCCGCCATTAATGCTAACCATTCATTACTTACGAAATCTCTTATAACCTATATATATTTAATCTGCGTAATCTGCGGTCTCTCTGCGTTACCTTTTAATTTTACAAGACTTAAAATATTACCACTCCAATTTTTCCATTAAGTCTTTCATTAGACTTAACTTATAAGATTTTTCCTTAAAGGTAGGGGTGCGGTCCCTCTACGCCCTCCTGTATCTCTTACTGAACCCCTTTTCAATCCCTTACTCAATCCCTTTCTCTATCCCTTTCTATGTCCCTTTCTCTATTCTTTTCTCTATTCCCTTCTCTATCTCTCTCTGAGGCACTTCCTGAGGCTTCCCCTGAGGCACTCCCTCTGTCTCTTACCGGGTCTCTTTCTGGGTCTTTTATTTATGCCTGTGGAGATTAGAAAAAAACGGGCGTTTGAAAGGCAGAAAAATACGAAAATGGATAAATTTGAATTAAGTATTGTGCCCCGGGGATTGGGGAGGGTTGCTTTTCGGGAAGAATATTTTTGCGGACCATTGACAGAAATTTTGGCTATTTTATAATTAGGTAAGATGAATATTTTCATTACTCTTCTTTTTAGCCTCTGGGCAGAGGCGGTTCTATCGTCTGATTTCTATTCTCTCCTTACTGCTATTGGCAAAATCGCAAAATGGAGTATAATATAGAGATGAGATATAAAGAAATTTTAGCCAAGTTCTTTATCCCGCTCATTTTTCTTTCTTTCGGAGGTTGAATATGAACTTGCGAAAGATTAAATATTTAACCGTTTTTAATAAGGAAAGAATATCTTTAATTTTGATTCTTCTTGCGATTACTTTCCTTGGAGGAATTTGTAGAAAGATATTTTTTAGCCCACCAGATAATTTGAAACTATTCCTAAAAAAGAAAGGAACGACATTATTTAACCCGGTTTATTCTCCTGATGGAAAGAAGGTCTATTATTTAGCCGATAGCCTTTCTTTTCCTTTCTACAAGATGCCCGGAATAGGCTTTCTCCGTGGTTCTTTATGGGTTATTAATACCGATGGCTCAGGGGACCGCAAAGTTCTTCACGGGGAATTTAAGGGAATAGCTATTTCGCCGGATGGTTCAAAATTAGCAATGATTGATTCGATATCAAAAGTGGAAAATGGAATTGTGATTGTTGATACGAGTGGTAAAATCATTGATACCATCTATCCCTCACAACCTGTAATCGAGGATGTTGAATTTAGTCATTCTGGTTTAAAGGTTTATTATTATGCTTCGGGTGGTGGAAACCAGGGATTTTATCGGGTTAATATAGATGGCTCAAATGAGGAGCTAGTCTTACCGAAATATCTACCAGAAGGTGGTTATTTTGATTTATTTCCTAATGACTCAATATTTTTTGTTAATCTCTTCCCCAAAAAGGTTCCACCGGTATGTCAAATTTCACCCTTAGAACCTAATAAAGTTGTAACAGGTTTTATAAGAGATGCTAGCTCAAATGATGATTTAATTCTTTTAGATTTGAGTACCGGTAGAGATTCCCTTATAAACGCTCAACCATTTTATGATTTCAACTTCCCAACTTTTCCTTTCTGGTCACCGGATGGGAAAAAGATAATTTTTACTGCTGCTAAAACTAGTTATCCAGAATTTGGTGGCAATGCCCATCCCTATGGAGAACTTTGGATTTTAGAATATAAAAAGGAGGGGTTATGCTTAAAAAGATAACAATTGGTATCATACTTACTGTGCCACTTTTCGGCACGGTTATGTTGAAATCGGTTAGATACCAGGCATGGTTTGAACTTAATGGCTACCCTAAGGTGAGTAATCCATTTACTCTGACCCTTAAAATTCGTGCCCTTACAAACTCACCACGAACAAAGGTTGAATTTTCTTTACCTAACGGTGTCTCACAATTAGACGGAAACATCTCATGGGATGGAGATTTGAGTGAGAACGATACTATTTCTCTTTCAGCAAATTTGTGTATCCAAAGACTCGGGGCTTATCATTTTTATAGTTTAATTCAACAAATAGAAACCTGATACCGAATATTTCCCTTATATTACTGCCAATTATTTTATTGTTGCCACACGAGATACCGCTATATATGCTGATACTTCGCTCGGACTCTTTCCTTGGAATGCCGAAATAGATACAACCCAATTCCGAGAAAGAGTTTCAGAGGAGGTATTTGGAATTAGAGTTCACGGTAGTGTAAGGTATTATGATAAAGATTTATCCGGATTTGTAAACTTCCCTGCCGCGAGGGTAGTTTTGATTTACTGGGGGCCGCTACCTGTGATTATCGCCTCCTGGTATACAAGCGATTATGGGAATTATGATTATACGGCTTATGGACTATCCGGTGGCTATACAGTTCACATTGCATCTCAGAACGATGCTGCCGGCGTAAAACCGTTTCTCACTCCTAAGTGGATCCACTATCCCCTTGCCGTTAAGGCATTTGGTGTTCTCTTTGGCGCCGATATAAATTTCTCGCCTAATATAGGGGGACAAAGCGGTTGGGCTGGTTTTTGCTCTGACTGCGCTAACATCTTAACAAAGATAAGAAAATCTAAGATCTGGACGCTGAATAACTTTAATTATACAAAAAACTGGACTGAAGCAAATTATCCGAGTTATAAACTTTTTGGCGCATTCGGGACTTTTTACTTTCCCATATTAGATGAGGTGTTCTATCACCCCGATGATATTTGGGGTGAGAATGGTAAATATACGGTTACCCATGAATGGACGCATAGTTTAATGATGAGTGTGTTTATTGAACCAAATACTGGAAATCCAAAAATTCCACTCGGCTGGACATGGAGAGAGCACGGGCGTCGTTCCATTACAAACCCTTGCTTCGCCTTTGCAGAGGGATTTGCTGAATTTTATGAGTCAACGATTTGGTGTCAGGAATATCCCAGCACTAATCAATCTCCTATGGAAAACTATTATGTATCAGGAGAACTCTTTGCCGGCACGAAGAAACTTCCACCCTTAAACTTATGGAAAACTATTATGTATCAGGAGAACCTTATCATCAGAATCTTCCTCATCCAGATGGAGGAACAAAGGTTGAAGGGGCGGTTATGCAATTTCTCTGGGATCTGTTTGATGGGCGGAGCACACCCGATTTGACGCCTAATCAAGATGACGACGGTATAGATGAGAGATTTGGAAATAGAGTTCGTTGGATAGGAGAGGCACTAAGAAAAATGGGAAGGGAGGCGCCCGTTACTTGGTGGAGTTGGTTTTACTTACCCTTTCTTGGTCAATATTGGGTTTCTTTTTCTAACCAATTGCATGTAACTTTCTTCAAAGGTAAATGGGGTGAATTGGGTTATCAAAATATAAATGAGGTATACGGTGTTACTTTCTTCTATGATGAGAACCCCCCAAGACCAGAGAATTTCTCGGCTATTGCAAGAGGGACCGAGGCCTATTTAAGTTGGCAAGATTTAGCCTTGAACGAAGGAGGCTTCATCATATTTAGGAGTTTAAACGGAGTGAGCTTTTCATCTATTGATACTACGGAACCTGAAATCACAACCTTCGTAGATAGAAATCTACAAGAATTAACTACTTATCATTATAATATAAATTGAATGCCTTCACCTGTGACACTTCTGCTCCGTCTGATATTAGAAGCATAACCACAACTCTTGCAAAACCGACAAGCCTTACAGCCTCATTTGTCCAGCAAGGACTAAACCTGAAAATTGTGTTAAAGTGGTATGATAATTCTCAGAATGAATCTCATTTTCAAATAGAGAAACGATATGGAAACCAAGTTGATTTGATAGAAATGGAAGGTCAGGGACAACAAACAGGTTGGGTCACCTTAACCGATGATAATTCTCAGCCTGGATATGTGTATAGATATAAAGTAAGAGTAAAAAGAGATGATCTGTATTCAGAATGGTCAAATGAAGTTGAGTATTCAATAACCTTCTCCGATTTGGCACCGGTAACCGCATATAATCACGCTAATAAGGTTCTCACCTTTGGTAATAATGTCCATTTAACCTATTTTGGTAAAACGCCGGAAGGAGGGGAAAGAGTTATTTACCTTTGCTCCTCAGATCGAGGTAATTCTTGGGGAGCGATGGAGCATGTCAGTCCTTCGGGTGATTGTGGTATGTTTCCTTCAATCTCTTTGGATAACACTGGAAAGCCCTATACAGTCTGGACAGATAATTGGACATTGGGAATGCAAGGCGAACCACCAAATCCTCAAAAGATGTGGTATCAGGCACATTACCATCTTGCCGCCCGAGAAGAGGACAATTGGATTAACAGAGAATTGTGCGAGATATCCGTAACTGTTAATCCCCAATGGCCTCCGCCTCCACCACCTAGTTTTGGGCTACTCCAAAGTTCGTTCGTTATTAAAGGAGACAGCGGATTTATAAGTTTTGTCCTACCTGATGGAGCAGAAACTCCGGGTGTTTATATATACTCTTTTTCACTTGCAAATCCATCTAGCGG
>JBBIHO010000044.1:0-10358 GCA_037446935.1 Caldifarciminota bacterium
ATCACTAATGAAAAAGGTCTTTATTAATGACTTGAAGGTCGGAGATAAGGTTGAGGATATCTTCTTTCTGCGAGAGTGTCGCCGTCAACGAAGGAATGTTGATTATCTTAGATTAGAACTCCAGGATAAGACTGGGGTAATAAATGGGCTTCTCTTTGAAAACTTAGAGAAGGCAGTTGGGATAAAAGACCTCATCTTTGTTCGGATTAATGGTTCGGTGCGGGAATATGAGGGGAAGAGAAATATTATTATTAGTGAGATAGTAGAGGTGAGACCGGAGGAAGTAAGGAAAGAAGACTTTATCATACGGAGTAAATATGACTCGGACTCCCTTCTTAGGGTAGTGAAGGATTATGCGGAACGGATTGAAAATCCCTTTCTTGCCAAATTGGTGCAGGCATTTTTGTCGGATGACCAATTCGTGCGGGCATTTAAGGAGGCCCCAGCCGCAAAGAAAATCCATCAGGCATATATCGGAGGACTTTTAGAGCATACGGTTAATCTCCTACGGATAGTGGATGGGATAAAGGAAGTTTATCCCGAAGAGTTTGATCTCTCTTTACTCATTGCAGGAGCGATTCTCCATGATATCGGTAAGATTATAGAATATGAGTATGATGTGAGCATCTCCATCTCTACCCGGGGTAATTTAATTGGACATATTGTCTTAGGATATGAGATGGTTAAGGAGAAAATAAAAGAGATAAAGGATTTTCCTGAAGATTTGGCAAATCGGATTTATCACTTAATTCTTTCTCATCACGGGGAGATGTCTCCCCATTCCCCGGTCCTGCCCAAGACACCGGAGGCAATCCTTCTGCACCATTTAGACTATTTAGATGCGGATTTGGCAAAGGTGAGAGAGGCGATAGAGAAGGCAAAGAGTGAAGGGAGAGAAGAGTGGACCAATTATGACTGGCGGTTAAAGACCGAGATCTATTATGGCTAACGCCGTTTCTTTGGAGGCGGATGAAAGGTCATCCCTTAAATCATTTTTCCGGAAAGAAATTATTTAAGGATATCTCCTGGAAGCGGTTTTCATCCCTGGCTCAGAAATTTGGATATTCATTGACTGAGGAGAAATTAGAGAAGTTTAAGACCTATCACCGCCTCCTTTTAGAATGGGGAGAGAAGATAAACCTCTACTCAAGGAATGATCGAAATCGCCTTCTTGCCTACCACTTTTTAGATTCCCTCATTCCGATAAATCTGATACCGGAAAAGGCATCTCTCGCTGACATCGGCTCCGGGGCCGGCTTTCCGGCAATACCAATCAAAATTATGCGACCCGATTTAAATTGCTTTCTCTTTGAATCTAAAAAGAAGAAGGCAATCTTCCTCTTCTATACTGTGAAGTCTCTTGGCTTATCCGATATCGCGGTAATTGATAAAAGGGTTGAGGAGACCAAAGCCTGCAACTCCCCCCTCCGTTTTGATGTCCTAACAATTCGTCTCTTGGGTGAGATAAAAGAGGTTATCCCTTTAATCTCCCATCTCTTAAAAGAAAATTCTCGGATAATATTCTATAAGGGTGGGAATCTAAAAAGGGAGTTAGAAGAAGGGGGAGGGATGATGAAAAGGTTGGGCATCTCCTTAGAAGGAATCCATACCTTCCATCTTTCCTGGCTTCGTCTCACCAGAAAGATATTGATATTTAGAAAGGTGGTCTATTGACAGTCAGTAAGTTAAGGATATAATGAAGTAATAATGTCCAGATTAGACCGAATAAAAGAGGAGCTCGCCCGCCGGAATGCAGAAGCACTCAAAGGTGGCGGCGAAGAAAGGATTGCCAAACAGCATCAGGCCGGCAAGTTAACCGCGCGGGAAAGGTTGGAGATTCTACTTGACCCCGGAACATTTCAGGAGATAGATAGGCTGCGGGTTCATGACTGTGTTGAATTCGGGATGGCGGAGAAGAAGATTCCGGGTGATGCAGTGGTGACTGGCTATGGTAAGATTTTTGGTCGCCCGGTAGCGGTATTCTCCCAAGATTTTACGGTCTTCGGCGGAACACTCTCTCGTGTCTTTGCGGAAAAGGTTTGTAAGATAATGGATTTGGCAATGAAGAATGGGATACCAATTATCGGACTCAATGATTCCGGTGGCGCCCGGATTCAGGAGGGTGTTGCCAGTTTAGCCGGCTATGCGGAAATCTTCTTGCGGAATGTCCTTGCCTCTGGGGTCATCCCTCAGATCTCCTGTATTATGGGACCTTGTGCCGGTGGTGCAGTCTATTCACCGGCCCTAACCGATTTCATTTTGATGACCGAAAAGACGAGTTATATGTTCATCACCGGACCGGAGGTTATCAAGGCGACGACTCGGGAAGAGGTGACGATGGAGAAATTGGGTGGCGCGGATACTCATAATACAATCTCCGGAGTTGCCCATTTTAAGGGCAAGGATGACCGGGAAGTCTTGGAGATGTGCCGGACACTTCTCAGCTATTTACCGGCAAATAACAAAGAAAAACCACCGCGCAAGGAAGTTTCCGATGACCCAGAAAGATTGACCCCTGATATTGAGGGGATGATTCCCGAAGACCCGCGAAAGACCTATGATATGTATCCAATCATTTATGAAACGGTAGATTCTAATACCTTTTTTGAGGTTCAGAAATATTGGGCAACAAATATCATTATTGGATTTGCCCGAATGGCGGGCGAGGTAGTGGGAATTGTTGCTAATCAACCAAAATATCTTGCCGGCTGTTTGGATATTTGTGCCTCGGTCAAAGGGGCACGCTTTGTTCGATTCCTTGATGCCTTCAATATTCCCATCGTCACCTTCGTTGATGTTCCGGGTTTCCTACCGGGAACGAATCAGGAATATGGTGGAATTATCCGACATGGTGCCAAATTACTTTATGCCTATTGCGAGGCGACAGTGCCAAAGGTGACGATTATCGTCCGCCGTGCCTACGGCGGGGCTTATTGCGTGATGTCATCAAAACATATCCGGGGAGATTTTAACTTTGCCTTTCCCACCGCGGAACTGGCAGTGATGGGAGCAGAAGGGGCGGTGAATATCATCTTCCGAAAAGAGATTGCATCCGCACCAAATCCAGAAGAGATGCGTCAGAAACTGATTGCTGAGTATGAGGAGAAGTTTGCCAATCCATTTCAGGCAGCAGAATTAGGTTATGTTGACGAAGTGATTCCTTTTGCGGAGGCGCGACGAAAGATAATCCAGTCGCTCTCATTACTCCGAACGAAAGAGTTACGGAATCCCTGGCGAAAGCACGGCAACATACCACTATAAATGAGTGATGAATAAGGATTATTTTAAGAAATGGGAAGAGGAGGTCTTACAGCCGGCGTTAAAAAAGGCACCGGAACGTGAGAAGGAATTTTTTACAATTTCCGGAATCCCCCTAAAACGATTCTACACCCCAAACGATTTAGAAGAAGAGCAAGAGGAGAGGATTGGTATGCCGGGTTCTTACCCATTCACCAGGGGAATCCATCCGACGATGTATCGCTCCCGGTTCTGGACGATGAGGCAGTATGCCGGTTTCGGTTCAGCAGAAGAAACGAACCAAAGATTCCATTATCTCTTAAAAATAGGACAGACCGGCCTTTCGGTGGCCTTTGATTTACCAACCCAGATGGGTTACGATTCGGATTCTCCCTTAGCCAAAGGTGAAGTTGGTAAGGTAGGGGTTGCCATCTCTTCCTTAGCCGATATGGAGAGGTTATTTGCTGGGATTCCCCTTGACAAGGTCTCTACCTCAATGACCATCAATGCGACCGCTGGCATACTTTTGGCAATGTATTGCCTTTTAGCTGAGAAACAAGGGGTGCCATTAGAAAAACTGCAAGGGACGATTCAGAATGACATCTTAAAGGAATATGTGGCAAGGGGAACTTATATATTTCCTCCAAAGCCTTCTCTTCGCCTGGTTTGCGACATTATTACCTGGTGTTCTCAGAATCTACCGAAGTGGAATTCCCTCAGTGTCTCCGGTTATCATATCCGGGAGGCGGGGGCAAATGCGATTCAGGAGGTAGCATTCACACTGGCTGATGGTTTAGAGTATATTAAGGCGGTGAGGGAACGTGGTTTGCCGGTTGATAGTTTTGCTCCGCGCATCTCCTTCTTTTTCGCTGCCCATTCTCACATCTTAGAGGAGGTGGCAAAGTTTCGGGCGGCGCGTCGGCTTTGGGCAAGACTTCTGCGGGAGCGATTTAATGCCTCAGATGAATCCTGTCGGCTCCGTTTCCATACCCAAACTGGCGGTGTGACCTTAACCGCCCAAGAGCCGGAGAATAATATTGTCCGGGTCGCTTACCAGGCACTGGCTGCGGTCTTAGGCGGAACCCAGAGCCTCCATACTAACTCCCGAGATGAGGCACTCTCCTTGCCAACCGAAGAGTCAGTAACCATTGCCTTGCGAACTCAGCAGATTTTAGCATACGAGACCGGAATTGCAGATACGGTTGACCCGCTTGCCGGCTCCTATCTGATTGAGGCGCTAACCGATGAGATTGAAAGGCGCGCCCGCTCGCTAATTGAAGAGATTGAAGGAATGGGCGGAGTGGTAGCAGCGATTGAAAATCGGTTCATACAAAATCTGATTGCGGAGAGTGCCTACAATTACCAGAAGGCGTTAGAAGAGAAGAGGCGGATTGTGGTTGGGGTAAATCAGTTCGTTACCGGTGGGAAGGGAAAGTTGAAACTCTCAAAGGCGGAAAGCCCAACCTGGCGGCGAGACCCGGAATTGGAGCGACGGCGGGCAATGGAACTTGCCCAATTCCGACTCAATCGTGACCAGAAGAGATTAAATTCGGTTCTAACAGAATTACGCTCAGCGGCTCGCACCTCGGACAATCTGATGCCGTGGATAATTGAGGCGGTGCGACAAGGGGCAACCGTTGGTGAGATTTCCGATGCCCTGCGTGCGGAATTCGGGGAGTATGATAAAAGATAATGATTAAAAGAATAGATCACATTGCGATCGTCGTCCCAAATTTAGAGGAGGCGGCAAGATTCTATGAAGAGAGATTAGGGCTTGCGCTTACCGGTAAAGAAGAGGTGCCGGGGCGTAAGGTAAAGGTTGGCTTCATTCAGATTGGCGAAACCCGGATAGAATTGGTTGAGCCCACTTCTTCTGATTCGCCCATCGCCAAGTTCTTAGAAGAACGGGGAGCGGGTCTTCATCACATCTGCTTTGAGGTTGACGATATAAAAAGAGAATTGGAAAGACTTAATGCGGAAGGTGTCCGATTGGTTAACACAACTCCGCAGGAAGGTGCTAAAGGTAGCAAGGTTGGTTTCATCCATCCGAAGGGAAGTGGTGGTGTCTTAATTGAACTCAGCCAACATCCTACCTGCCATGGTATGTCTCCGCTTTCGGAGAACGGCGCCAAGCCGACTCCACCCCCGGAAACCCGGGAGTAAAGACTTTAGTCTCCTAACGGGATTGCTGGGAGCGAAGCGACCGTTCGCGCCAGCCCTATTTTGGGTAATTCTTATGTTGAGGGTTTGCCTTCGGCGACCCGCCGGTCTTTCACCCATTCCTTGAAGGCACGAGACGAATGGCGGAATACAAGTGGGATAAGGCGATTGGTCCAGTTCGCTAAACAGTTTAATGACAAACTTTAAGGCGAAAAAAGAAGAAATGTGACACCTTTCACATCGTGCGGGAGTGCTTCTGTTCACAAGGATTAAATTGGTGTTGCGATGCCTCGCCAGCGAGTTAAAGAGATTGAGATAATTAACTTCACCCGGCAGTTTGCTACATTGTATAAGTCGGGCTATGATATTCCTTCGGCAATTACTGCCCTGCGGGAACAAACTTATAATCCGGTTTTATTAGAGGCGTTAAAGAACATACAAGAGGATTTAATGAGTGGGGATTCGCTCTCTTGCGCAATGGCGAAATATCCGAAAATCTTTAATTCGTTCTATCTTGATTTTATTAAGGCGGGCGAAGCCAGCGGTCATCTGGACCGGGTTATGACCGGGATGGCTGATTTATTGGATAAGGAGCGACCATTAAAGAGAGACTTCCAACTCGCCTTATTTCTACCTTTAATCCCCTGCGGGGTCTTTTTAATTGTTCCAATTATGGCAGTTATCTTTAACCCCCAGTTTTCGCAAATGCCCTTAGATTATAAGATTCTCTACCCCTTAATTTTTTTTCTTTCCCTGATTCGCCACTTCTGGTTTATTCTCCTCTTAGGGATTCTTTTCTATATTTTTATTAGAACCGAAAAAGGAAGGTTCTGGTGGGATAAGGCGAAATTGAAGATACCAGCAGTTGGTTCGGTTATCCACAAGATGAAGGCATTCCGTTTTGCCCACACTTTTGAAATCTTGTATAAGGCAAATTCCCCGCTTCTTGATAATTTAGCCCTGATTATTAGAAATATCGGGAATTCCTATATTTCTTGCAACATTGAATCAATCCGGAATACGGTGCTTATGGGTGGTGGATTGGCACCAGCGGTGCGGGCTTTTGATACCTTTCCAGCGGTGGTGGGAGAGATGATTGCCAACGGGGAAGAGGGAGGGAGGTTGAATGAGATACTGCCTCATCTTACATTTTACCTCTATTCTGAACTGGAGAAAGAAGTAAGGAATTTTGGACGGCTTATGCACCTTATAACTATTATTATTTTCATCATCGGAACGATACTTACAGTTTTAAGAATCTTCTAACACCGCGGGATTAAGGCGTAGCCTTTTATAAAATCGCGGATTGACTTTCTCTTATATAATGGATATAATGAATTAAAGATGCGTTGTCTATCCTTTAAGAATTATAATGATTTTATTAAGGAGTTGGCAAGAATTGGTTGCGATCCGGAGGCAATTTCTATCTTTCAGAAGAAATTAAAGGTCATTCCGTTAAAGGTTGATTTCCTCTCCTGTGCCTCGGCAAATATATTAAAACAGATTGCCCTATCGGTTGGCGCTGACTGTGTAATCCACTCCGATGTGATAAGAGGGAAAAGGAAGAAGTCATCCGGTATTATTTTAGCAACCGAGCGCCAGTACGAAGGTATTACCCAAAAATTGGATTACCAACATTATGGCTTAAAGAGACTTTCCAGCGAGATAAGGAATTTTCTATTTAAGGAGACTCCTTCCTTTAAGATGAAATTTCGGAATCGGACCTATAACCTAAGGGAGCGGACTTATATTATGGGGATATTAAATCTTACCCCGGATTCATTTTATGACGGCGGGAGGTATTTTAAGATAGATTCCGCAATTCGCAGAGCGGAGGAGATAGTAGAGGAGGGGGCAGACTTTATTGATATCGGAGCGGAATCAACCCGACCCGGTTCTTCGCCAATTTCGCCAAAAGAGGAGATAGAGAGACTTAAACCGATACTTCCTCTTATCCGTAAACGAGTAAAGATTCCTATCTCCTGTGATACCTATAAGTCAGAGGTGGCAAGATTTGCCTTAGATGAGGGAGTAGAGATTATAAATGATATCTCCGGATTGTCGTTTGACTCTAAGATGGCAGAAACTATTGCCGGTTATAATTGTTATTGTATAATAATGCACATTAAGGGGCGACCGAAGACGATGCAGAGGAATCCGAAATATTCGGATTTGATGGGGGAAATCTATAATTATCTTTTGGAGCGGATTCGCTTTGCCAAAGAGAAAGGGATAAAAGAGGAGAGAATAATTGTTGACCCGGGGATTGGTTTCGGAAAGAGGCTCACCGATAATTACGAAATCCTGCGGCGTCTGGAAGAATTGAAGGGTTTAGGCAGACCGATTCTGGTTGGACCTTCTCGGAAATCTTTTATTGGTCTCACATTAAATCTGCCGCCCGAAGAAAGGCTGGAAGGGACGATTGCCGCCGGAACCCTGGCTTGCCTTGCCGGAGCAAATATCCTGCGGGTTCATGATGTGAAGGCTGTCAAAAGGGCAGTTGCGGTGGCGGAGGCGATAATTTATGCTTGATTTTATCCGGATAAGAATTTGGGATATCTTAGATATTGTACTCGTTGCCGCCTTAATCTTCTATTTTCTCGTATTTTTGCGAGGAACAAGGGCGGCAAGGATGGTTTACGCCCTTCTCTTCATCTTTCTTCTCTCTTTAGTCGTGCGCAGTCTGGATATGCGTGCCTTAGGTATGATTTTAGATTCCTTAAAGGCGGTATGGGTGGTTCTCTTCGTCATTATCTTCCAACCCGAAATCCGGAATGCCCTGGGTCGTTTCGGTCGGATGCGATTCTTAAAATCATTTCTCAAAGAAGAACCAAAGGAGATAATCATTGATGATTTGGTGAAGGCGTGCGAGGAGTTAAGAGGGAAGCATTTTGGCGCATTGCTCGTCTTAGAAAGGGAAATCGGTCTCAAAGAGTTTGCGGAGACCGGTGTTCGTTTGGAGACAAAATTTAATCCGGTGCTCTTAGTATCAATCTTTACCCCAGGCTCGCCGCTTCACGATGGCGCCTGCATCATCAGTGGCGATACCATCCTGGCAGCGGGTTGCACTTTGCCTCTTTCCGAACCCCGGCAAGGAATTGGGATGCGGCATCGTGCCGGGCTGGGAATAACAGAGATTTCTGATGCTTGTTCCATTATCATCTCCGAAGAAAAGGGACAAGTGAATCTTGCTTATAAGGGAAAACTCTTTTCGGATCTGGATAAGATTACCCTGCGGAGTCTATTAGTTGAGATACTCCTCTCTAAGAAAGAGGCTTGACTTTTGTCTCTTTTTTATTAGACTTGTGAGTGGCTGAAGGAATAAAAGGTTCTCTAAGGGCGGAGTTAGAAGCTTCTCCCCCAGTGCCTAAGAAAGTTCTCTTTCCGAAGTCAACCGCAATAAAATTGGCTTTCTTCTCATTAACCGTAATTATTGTCTTTTCGGTTTTTCTCTATTCCTTAGCACCAACTGCCTCCTTCTGGGACTGTGGGGAATTGATTGCGACCAGTTATATCCTTGGTATCCCCCATCCGCCAGGGACGCCACTTTATATGAATATCGGAAGGATATTCTCGCTTATCCCAATAAGTAAAGAGGTTGCCTATCGTTTGAATTTCTTCACCGCACTGATGGGGGCGATAGGCTGTGGACTGGTATATCTCATTGTTGTAAAGGTATTGGAGATCCAAAAGAGGATTTTACCCAAATTCGCTCCTCACTTCTCAGGGGTTATTGCCGGGCTTTTTTTAGGTTTTTCCTATTCCTTCTGGGATAATTCAGTAGAGACCGAGGTCTATACACCCTGCGTCATAATTGCCCTCTTAGTTATTCTTTCCGCGATCATCTGGCGGGAAAAGAGGGAACAGAGGGTTTCGGATAATCGTTTGGTTTATCTTTCAATCTTCGCCCTTTTCTTGTCCGCCGGGATTCATTTTACACCAATGATGATATTCCTGCCCCTTTTAATTTATGGTCTGGTGGTGGATCGGAAGGCAATCTTAGAATTAAGGATAATTGAACTTTTAATTCTCTATCTCGTCTTTGTTTTGATTGCCGGTCTGGAATTAGTTGACTACTTCGTTCTCTTTCTTGCCTCACCGACAGTGGCGATGATTGATCTATTCAAAAATAAAGCCGTACTCTTTATACTCCTCTGGATAGTTTATTTTTTCTACCTCTTCTATCTCTCCTCAAAACGGAGGTTAGATGGGAGATATGTCTTTCTTGGCCTTATGCTCATCTTCCTCGCATCTACTGTCCAGTTCTACTTAATGGTGCGGAGTGCCCGAGAGCCGGCGATCAATGAGGTGGCACCAACACGCTGGCGTGACTTCGTTGGTGTCTTAAAAAGGGAACAGTATGACCCGATGCGTCTCTTTCCCCGAAAGACGCAATTTTTAACCGAGGAGGAATACCGGAATTATCCTAACTCTACCCCTTATATCGGATTAATTCCTGCTTACTGGGAGCAGATAAAATTCTATCTTAGATATTTCTTCTGGCAGTGGGCAGGGGAACAGAATTTTGATATATTTTTAAGGGTCACTCCATTATCTATCTTCGGGCTAATCCCAACCTTCTTAGGAATCTTCGGTATGGGCAGGCACTATAAGAATGAAAGACGTTCCTTTTTGTTAATCTTCCTCTGTTTCGTAGTCGCCTCACTTGGACTTTTGACCTATCTGAATCTGAAATATTCGCCTTCTGACCCCCGTCCGGAATTGAAGTTCCGGGAGGTGCGGGAGAGGGACTACTTCTTTGCCTTCTCTTATGTCTTCTTCGCAGTGTTTATCGGAATCGGGATATACTATTTCTTCTTTGATCTCCTAACAAGATTATTGCGCAAGATTAAGAAGCCATTGCGGGACCTTTTATCTTATGGAAGTTTTGGGATAATTATCTTGCTTCCCTTTCTCAGTATGATTTTTAATTATGGTAATGTAACCAGGCGCTACAATAT